>CANHLD010000019.1 GCA_947461325.1 Comamonadaceae bacterium | reverse complement strand
TTTCCTTGGTGGCGTCGCTGACTTCACCACCGAAAAATGCTTGTGGATAGAGTTCTCGGGCCACCAATTCAATATGCAATTCCAAATAAACAATGATTTCTCTCACCTTGCCAGCGGCATAAGCATCACCTGGCAGTAAGGCGTGTTGTGGGTACTGCTGCTCAATGTATTCTGCACAGGCCATGGACTCGGAAATAGAACCATGCGGCGTATCCAGAAAAGGAACTTTGCCCAAGGGCGAACGATCCACCAGTTTGGGATGTGCATTGCCTATCCACACCAACTCTTCTTCAAACGCCACCCCTTTTTCCATTAACTGGAGTTTGATTTTGTTGTAGTAGTTACTTGCTGCAAAACCGCAAAGCTTGAGTGTCATGGCGTTTGTCTCCAAAATAAATTAATTGAGGCTATTTTGCAGTATCTTCACAGAACATGAGGCTGCTCAATGTCGGCCATAATCTTTTCTATATGGATACCAATTTCAAAAATGTGGCCGTCATTGGCGTCGGCGCCATGGGTCAAGGCATTGCACAAATGTCTGCACAAGCAGGTGCACACGTATTTCTATATGACGTCGCTCCGGGTGCGGCTGACAAAGCCTGTGCATCCATCAACACTCAATGGCAAAAATTGCTTGATAAAGGCCGTCTGACTGATGCAGAACTTCAGGCCTTACAAGCTCGCATCAAACCGGTTGCTCAATGGCAGGAACTTGCAAACTGTGATTTGGTGATTGAGGCCGTGGTTGAAAACACTGGCATCAAAAAATCCTTGTTCGCTGAACTTGAAAAGCTATTAAGCCCAGAGGCCGTCATTGCCAGCAATACCTCATCGCTGTCCATCACCGCACTTGCCGCTGGCATGCAACACCCCGGCAGGTTTGCAGGTTTGCATTTTTTCAATCCAGTTCCTTTGATGAAAGTGGTCGAAGTCATTCCTGGACTGACCACCCAAGCCAATGTTTGCCAGCGATTAGGTGCATTTGTCAAAGCCATGGGACACCAAGCTGTGACGGCGCAAGACACACCCGGCTTTATCGTGAACCACGCGGGGCGCGGTTATGGCACCGAGGCGCTTCGCATTGTGTCTGAAGGCGTTGCCGATTTCGCCACGATTGACCGGATTTTGAAAGACCAGGTCGGTTTCAAGCTCGGGCCGTTTGAACTGATGGATTTGACCGCCTTGGATGTATCACACCCCGTGATGGAATCCATTTACCACCAGTATTTTGAAGAGCCACGCTACCGTCCCTCTGTCATCACCGCTCAACGTCTGGCAGGCGGATGGCTTGGTCGAAAAACCAGCCAAGGTTTTTATACCTATGTAGACGGCAAAGCGCAAGTCCCGGCTGAACCAACTGCGCCGACCGTGAATGAACTGCCTCCGGTTTGGGTGTCCTCACGCGCGGCTCGACGCGCAGAACTTTTTCAATTGCTCAAAGACCTTGGGGCACAGATTGAAACTTCCACTGCGCCCTCGCCCGAAGCCTTGTGTCTGGTGGCCCCGCTAGGCTTTGATGTCACCACCTGCGCGATTGTGGAGCGACTGGACCCGGCGCGCACTTTGGGTATTGATATGTTGATGCCAGACGCCGCCACAAAGCGCCGGGTACTCGCGACCAACCCGGCCACACGCGTCGATATGCAACAAGCCGCACACGCCTTGTTTTCCAAGGACAGCAAACCTGTCAGCCTTATTCAAGACAGCGGCGGTTTTGTCACGCAACGCGTGATCGCTCAAATTGTGAACATCGCCAGTGACATTTGTCAGCAAGGTATTTGCTCGCCTGCCGACCTGGAAACCGCTGTCACTTTGGGGCTGGGTTACCCCAAAGGCCCTTTGGCATTAGGTGACTCCTTGGGTGCAGACAGTTTGCTAGAGGTGTTATTCAATATGCAAACCGTTTACGGGGACCCTCGTTACCGCCCTAGCCCTTGGTTGCGCCGACGTGGCGCTTTGGGTTTGAGCCTCACACACACACGCACCTGAGATGACTGCACAACTCAAAAGCCACAGTGTCGGTCAAACCTTGGTATTGACACTGTCAAACCCCGAGTACCGCAACGCGCTTGGGCCGGAAATGTATTCGGCAGGCATCGAAGCTTTGAACGCGGCCGAAAGCAACCCCGATGTTCGCAGCGTAGTCATCACCGGTGAAGGCGCCCATTTCAGTGCAGGCGGCAATTTAAACCGTTTGCTAAACAACCGACTGTTGCCCCCTGAACATCAGGCGCAAAGCATCGACGGCTTACACGGTTGGCTGGAAACCATCACCACTTTCCCCAAACCCGTGTTGGCAGCTGTCGAAGGCGCGGCGGCGGGTGCCGGTTTTTCACTGTCGCTGGCCTGTGATTTTCTGGTGGCAGCTAGCAACAGTGTGTTTGTCATGGCCTACAGCAATGTTGCTTTGTCCCCCGATGGTGGCGGCAGTTGGCAACTGGCCAGAGCCTTGCCCCGCTCTTTGGTCAATCAATGGTTGATGTTGGGGGAGAAAATCAGCGCTGAAACATTGTTTGACCACGGATTGATCAACCAAATAACTGATCCGGGTATGGTGCTTGACGCAGCACTGGCTTTGGCTGAACGGCTTAACCAAAGAGCACCGAACGCCATCTCCAGCATCAAAGAGTTGGTCAATGCCGCGCATGACCAAAGCCTTTTTGCGCATTTGCAGCAGGAAAAGCAGCATTTTGTGAACAACTTGCACCATGCGAATGCAGGCATAGGCATTCAAGCGTTTCTCAACAAAGACACACCACACTACAAATCGTAATCACTTTTCCTCACTCGCCCTCTGGTCACACCGGAGACAATTTTCAACCTACAGGTCACTAACAAGACAGACGATGGACGAGCCCATACTTAACATTGAAGAGCGCGAAGCAGTGAACGCTGGGCGCTGGTTCTCTTCACTTTCACCCTCATTACGGCACGACATACTTCGATGCGCATACGTCAGAAGACTCAAAGATGGCGACCTCATTGCTGCACGCGGCGACACGCCCGAAGAATGGATTGCCTGTGCCAAAGGAGCGGTTCGGGTCAGTTCAACCTCGCTGTCGGGCAAACAAATCACCTTCACCTATGTCGAGCCCGGCATTTGGTTTGGCGATGTGGCCATTCTGGATGGCGACAGCCGCACACACGATGCTTACGCGCATGGCGACACCACCATTTTGTGTGTGGCCAGGCACGACTTCGAGAGAATTTTGTCGACGCACGTCGAGTTCTACCAAGCCATGTTGCGTTTGCAAGCCAGACGCATACGCCAGTTATTCGGTCTGGTGGAAGACCTCAATACCTTGCCGCTGCGTGCACGTTTGGCCAAACAGTTGCTGCATTTGGCGCGCAGTTACGGTGTGCCGTCACTCAACCACGGCGAGGAAGTGCGCATAGGACTGCATCTGGCGCAAGAGGAACTGGCACAACTGGTGGGCGCATCCCGTCAACGGGTCAACCAAGAACTCAAGGCCATGGAACGCGAAGAAGCCATTCGCATAGAACCGGGTGGTCTGGTCATTCGCAACCGGGAGGCACTGATGAAAATCAGTGCAGCGGAGTAAACACATGAGCAACTTTGACAATTTTGTCGGCACGCGCGAAGTCAGTGACTCGCACAGCTTTGATGTCGCAGCTTTACAGACTTGGTTGTCATCCCACATGCAGGGGTTCCAAGGTCCTTTGCAAGTAGAAATGTTCAAAGGCGGCCAATCCAATCCAACTTACAAACTCATCACACCATCCAAAAGCTATGTGATGCGTGCCAAGCCAGGCCCGGTCGCCAAGCTGCTGCCTTCTGCTCACGCGATTGAGCGTGAATTTGCTGTCATGCGCGGCCTGCAAGGCACGGGCGTGCCGGTGGCGCACATGCATGTGCTTTGCGAAGACGAATCAGTCATCGGGCGCGCTTTTTATGTGATGGAGTTTGTGCAAGGCCGAGTACTGTGGGACCAAGCCTTGCCCGACATGACACGCGAGCAACGACGAGACATTTACCTTGAAATGAACCGTGTCATCGCGGCCTTGCATGCGGTAGACCACAAAGCGCAGGGTTTGGAAAATTTCGGCAAACCCGGCAATTACTTTGACCGCCAGATCGGGCGCTGGAGCAAGCAATACCGGGCCTCGGTGACGCAGCCGATTGAAGAAATGGACAAGCTGATGGACTGGCTGCCAGCGAACATGCCCGATAGCGCCCGCGCCGACATCACCTGCATCGTGCATGGCGATTTCCGTTTGGATAATATGATTTTTCATGCCGATGAACCGCGCATTCTGGCGGTGCTGGACTGGGAACTCTCCACTTTGGGACACCCGTTGGCAGACTTCAGTTACCACTGCATGTCTTGGCATATCCCGCCGGGCAGTTTCCGTGGCATTGGCGGTCTGGACCACGATGCTTTGGGCATTCCGCTGGAAGATGAATACATCGATTTGTATTGCAAACGAAGCGGCATCACCACGCTGGCGGAGTTAAAAAAAGACTGGAATTTTTACCTCGCCTACAACATGTTTCGCATCGCCGCGATTTTGCAAGGCATTGCCAAACGCGTTGAAGATGGCACAGCTTCCAGCGCACAAGCCAAGGCTTCAGGCGCGGGCGCACGACCCATGGCTGAACTGGCCTGGTTGTTTGCACGTCGCCAATGAGTTTTTTATACGACAGATTAACCGGAGAACACTATGAATTTCGATTACACCGACAAAGTCAAAGACATGCAGGCGCGCTTGATCGCATTCATGGACGAGCACATTTACCCTAATGAAAAACGGTTCTTCCAAGAAATAGCCGACAACCGTGCGGCTGGCAACCCTTGGATTCCCACCAAAATTGTTGAAGAACTCAAACCGCTGGCTCGCAAGGCTGGTTTGTGGAATTTGTTTTTGCCTCACAGCAAACGCGCACCCGAAGGCCTGAGCAATCTGGAATATGCACCGATGTGCGAAATCATGGGGCGTGTGCCTTTTGCCGCCGAGGTGTTCAACTGCTCTGCGCCTGACACCGGCAACATGGAAACCTTCGAGCGCTACGCCAGCGAAGAACTCAAAGACCAGTGGTTAGAGCCTTTGCTGCGCGGCGACATTCGTTCTGCGTTTTTGATGACCGAGCCTGATGTGGCCTCATCGGATGCCACCAATATCCAGTGCTCCATCCGACGCGAAGGTGATCACTACGTGATCAACGGCCGCAAGTGGTGGTCCTCAGGTGCTGGCGACCCGCGTTGTGCGGTTTACATCGTCATGGGCAAAACCGACCCTGACGCGCCGCGCCATTCACAGCAAAGCATGATCATCGTGCCTGCGAATTCACCGGGTGTGGAAGTGTTGCGCCCCTTGAGCGTGTTCGGCTACGACGATGCGCCTCACGGACACATGGAAGTGTTGCTGAAAAACGTGCGCGTACCGGTTGGCAATTTGTTGCTCGGAGAAGGCCGTGGTTTTGAAATCGCCCAAGGCCGCTTAGGCCCTGGCCGCATTCACCATTGCATGCGCACCATCGGTTGCGCCGAACGCGCACTCGAACTCATGTGCAAACGCCTCAACAGCCGCACCGCTTTCGGCAAAGTGCTGTCTTCACAAGGCGTGTGGCACGAGCGCATCGCCGAGTCGCGCATCATGATCGAGCAAGCGCGTTTGCTGACGCTCAAAGCGGCTTACATGATGGACACGGTTGGCAACAAAATCGCCAAAACCGAAATCGCCATGATCAAAGTGATCGCACCTGTGATGGCCACCCAAATCATCGACTGGGCGATTCAAGCCCATGGTGCCGGTGGCGTCAGCGACGACTTCCCCTTGGCCTATGCCTACGCCCACCAGCGTACGCTGCGTCTGGCTGACGGCCCGGATGAAGTGCACCGCAATTCCATCGCCAAGCTGGAATTGGCTCGCCACATCGCCACCATGCCGCAAGAAGTGGACATGCCCATCACGCGCGGCAGCTGATCATGAACCAACACATGATCGATGTGTACTCGTGGCCGACACCGAACGGCAACAAAGTCCATATCATGTTGGAGGAATGCGGCTTTAAGCTCGGACGTGACTGGCTGGCTCACCCAATTCACATCGGGCAAGGCGAACAGTTCACGCCTGAGTTTTTGACCATCAGCCCAAACAACAAAATCCCCGCGCTGGTCGATCCGGTCGGGCCGGATGGCAAACCCATCAGCCTGTTCGAATCCGGTGCGATTTTGTTGTACTTGGCTGCCAAAACAGGCAAGTTTTTACCCAAGTCAGACCGGGCGAAATTTGAAGTGCTGCAGTGGCTGATGTTCCAAATGGGTGGTGTGGGTCCCATGCTCGGGCAAAACCACCATTTCCGCCAATATGCGCCGGAAAAAATACCTTATGCAGTTGACCGTTACACCAATGAAGCCAAACGCTTGTACGGCGTCATGGACAAGCAACTGGCCTTGGGAAAATTCATCGCAGGCAACACCTACAGCATTGCCGACATGGCCATTTACCCTTGGCTACGAAATTGGAAAAACCAAGGCATAGACTGGGCTGACTATCCGCGTCTCAAAGACTGGTTTGACATGATTGACCGCAGACCGGCGGTGATCCGCGGTTGCGCGGTGTTGGCAGATTTACGCAAGCCTTTGCAAAACGACAAAAAAGCCATGGAAACTTTGTTTGGCAAAGGTCAGTACGAAAAACGCTGATTAAAACTGCCAGCCTAAACCCATCAACACGCCATGGCCTTTTGAACTGGCATTGAAGGAGTTGGCGCCGCTGGTAACGGTCTGATCCGTCATTCGGGTGTAGTTGTATTCAGCAAACACAAACTGAAACGGGTTCAAGAAGGTTTTGTAACCCGCGCCAAGACCATATCCGTCCATGCTGAAATTGCTGTCTGCGTTCGTGGTCTCCATGCTGGCATAACCGGCTTTGCCATAAACCATGGAACCGTTGCGAATCAACTGACCGTAGACCAAAGACAGCTGCGACTGATTTTTGAACCCCATGTTCGCAGAGGACAAAGTAGCGCCGTTGTAATGGGTCTGAGAACCGGGTTTGGTGTTGAAAAGGTTTCTCTCGTAACTCCAGCCTAGCACTTGACGCTCTGACACGGGCCAGCTGTAGCCGCCGCTGATAAAAAGAGGGATTCCTTTTGAACCTTGACTGGTTGTGTAGGCGCTGCTGGTGGGTAAGTAATTATTCAAGGTGGGTACGATGGACTGGTAGCCCACCGCAGCTTGGATGTTCCATCCCAGAAACATGTTGGACTGGGCCGTGGCCGATCCCGAGATAAACAGGACTGCCAAGGACAAACAAAGCTTCAATCTCACGGCAAATTTCCTATCTGTATCCATCAACTGTTAAACAAAACTGCATCCTTCAATAGGTCGACAAATGTGCCGACTTCTGAAGTCAACACCTCTGCAAGCTTGAGGACATGCAGTATTCAGGCCATGGACGAACTGACCATGGCTTGCTTATTGCATAAAGAGATGGACGGCAAAAAAACGGCGTTGAACCGCCAAATGGCCGTCTGTCAGAGCTTGCGGCGGCAACTTCTTGCCGTTTATGAAGCCACCAGAGGAAAAAAAATGCAGGTCAGTTCAATGCGTGCCGCTAGCAGTGCCTACAAAGTAAGTCCGAATGTCATGAATGTGACCCAGGCACTGGCTGCATTAAAGCTCAACAGCAAGTTAAAAATCAGCATCAGTGACAGCTCAGCCAATATCAAAAACAACCTGAATGCATTAAAAGCTGTCAATGCCCAGATCACGCAAATCACATTCAACAGTACAGACGATAAATTGAACTTGAACTCGGAGCAGGTCAAAAGTTACAGTCCATTGCTGATCAAGGTACCTGACAACACATTGGTGTTGACTGACAATTTCGATGCGCTGAATGCCAACTTGACCCAACTCAGAGACCTGAATCTCAAAATCAACAAAATGATTTTGACTCCCTCAGCCTCCCCGAATGCCAAGCAAACCATTTCGCCATGGGACAGCCAGTTATGGAGCAAATCTGTCAACGGTAAATTTGAAATTCAAACCCAATTAAAAGTGATTGTGTCCGGGTCCGCGACCACACCAGGCACGACCACCACAAGCACACAAACCACCACCGTTCAACCCACCACCGAATCAGCTAAATTCCTTCCTTTCGAAGACACGCAGGCACTGGCTTCAAATTACTTGGGACTCAAAGCCCTTGATGACATGGGCATGCTGTCAGGCATTGAAGCATTCAAAGGCTCAGCCATCACCACCAACATAGCGCAAGGCAAAGCCTTGTCTGGTTTGTTCAACAAATACGCGACAGAGTTTTATTTGAATATTCGCGACACCACCACCAACATATCCAAGAACATCGATTTCATTGCAAGCAGCAATAAAAAGCTCGCTAGCATCACGCAAATTGGCAATATCAGACCTTTGGAAATTTCACGGGCTGACAACAAAAAAGCAGATATTGCTTTGTCCAAAATGAAAAATCCGTACTCCATCAAATTCACTATGTAAATAACCATCCACTTCACCTGTTAAATGAGTATTTATTAATTCATAAATTCCAAAAAATGAGATTCATCTTTCAACAAAAATCCAATGCCACGATTTAATGACTTTTATCCGTGCAAACCTTGAGTTGATAATCAGCACCATGGCATCCATCCTCGTCCGGCATTCAACACTTTCTAGCCTTCGGGCTGTGGGCATTGTGTTGCTCAGTGTTTTGCTGATCGCAGCCTGCAGCGACGACAAACCCTCTAGCAAATTCATCCCCATACCTGACAAAAAACAAGCTGAGAAAACCAAGGAAGAAGACCTATTAAACCGCCGTGTCGAGTCGGTATTGAATGAAGGCTTGGAGAGCAAAGAAGGCAAAGAAGAAGCGCCGCGCGCATCCAAAGCACGTCCGCCCAACTCCGGCAAAGAACCCATGATGATGCTGGATAAAAACAAAAAGCCGCTGGGTGAAATTGTTTACCACTCAGATAAATTGGACTACTACGAGTGCAAAGGCATTGTGGCTCCCTGGTTTTTGGAGTTGGTGGTGGCTGAGATGAACTATTTCAATGAACTCGCCGAACTGCAATTTGTGGATCCAAAAACCTGCATAGTCACATACGGCACTGAAAAAAGTTTGACGCCTGGGCGAATCAGTATTCAGTTGTTTGAGAACAGCAAGCAATTTGACCGGTGCATTCGCAGCGAAGAATGCCCCATATTCCGCACCCTGAATTTGGTACCCAACAGAAACGCATTGTTCCGCTCTTACTTTCTCTCAGACAACAGCCGTAAGCTGATTCAGCACCAGTGCGTCACAGACACAGGGAAATGGCACCGGGATGAGACCTGCTACACCGTTGACTGACCCTGTTCAAAGCCCCAGAGGCTTCTCAAGACCGGCGGGTTGATGCCGATTACCAAACACGTTCTCAACTGATCTCCATGAAAAATCTTTTTCTTGTTTTCAAACCATTGCTTGTGCTGCTGTTTGTAGCCACAGCCGGTGTGGCTTTGGCCAACGACCCGGCACCTGCCAAACCAGCGGCCGATGCACACGGCGAGCCCCCGAAAAAGGAAGAAAAGAAAGATGAACACGGCGCACCTAAAAAGGAGGAGAAAAAGGACGAACACGGCGGAGCAGCCAAGGCGGATCGACCCAAACGAACCTTCGAAGGGCAAGAGCCATTGTTTTACTTTGACTCCAAGCGCAGACCCTATATTGAGCCATTTCACAAAACCGATGAAGAAGAATATTTCATTTGCCGTGGTGTGATCGGTGAGTGGTACCGCGAATTGTTGGCGCAAGAAGCCAATATGCTGGCCGAGAAAGACGGCCTGGACAAGGTGACTGGATCCACCTGCGCGGTGCGTCTGGTAGCTACGCACCAAGGCAAAAAACTGCCCATTATTTCTGTGGAGTTGTATGTCAACTCCAACGTCATGCGCTCGTGTATTCTGGGTGAAACCTGCCCGCAATCACGCACTGCCATCATGTACGTGTTGAATAAAACACTGTACCGAAGCTATTTCATCACCGACCGCGAAAAGAAAATCAGGCGTTATTACTGCTTGGATAACAAGAGCAATATATTGGCCAAAGAAGAATGTTGGTACCACTTCTTTGACAAAGCGGCCAAAGAAAAACCCTCGGGTCACGGCGGCGGACATTGACGGTGGCCTGCCCGGAGGGGATCGAACCCCCGACCCACAGCTTAGAAGGCTGTTGCTCTATCCAACTGAGCTACGGGCAGAATTCATGAAAAAAGGCCTGAACGGCCTTTTCTTTTAGATGGTCGGGGCGATAGGATTCGAACCTACGACCCTCTGGTCCCAAACCAGATGCGCTACCAGACTGCGCTACACCCCGATACGGGCATTCTACCCGCACAATTGAAGGCGTCTTCTTACATGCATTTTCTTGCATGGTTCATGGGCAATAATGAACCGATTCTTTTGCTCCCTTCACTCGCTTCAATGCCTCTCAGTCAAGCTCACCATGGTGTCTCTCCGCCTGAGGTAACCATTCCTAAGGTGTATAACGCGGCAGCCGATTTGTTGCTGCGTCATGGCGCACGTGCCGATAAAGCTGCCTACGTAGACGCGCACAGTCAGACCCGATTGAGCTATGCACAGCTTAATCACCAAGCGCATTGTTTTGCCCAAGGCTTGCACCAACTTGGTTTGAAGCAGGAAGACCGTGTATTGCTTTGCATGCACGACGGTTTACTCTGGCCGGTGGCTTTTTTGGGTTGCATATTGGCAGGCGTCGTGCCTGTGGCGGTCAACACCTTGCTCACCTCGCAAGACTACGCATTCATGTTGCAGGATTCACGAGCCCGCGCGCTCTTGGTCTCTAAGGCCTTATGGCCGGTGTTCGCGCCTGTGGTTGAGCAATGCCCGCACTTGACATTCACCATCGCGGATGCGGCTGACACCACCCCCGGTTGTATCGCGATGGACGAGATGGTCAAAGCCCACTCGCCTTTGACACAAGCTGCACATACGCTGTCTGACGATGTGTGTTTCTGGTTGTACTCAAGTGGCTCCACTGGCTCGCCCAAAGGCACGGTCCATTTACACAGCCACATCATTCAAACTGCCGAGTTGTATGGCCGTGCGATCTTGGGTTTGCAAGAAGATGACGTGGTGTTTTCTGCAGCCAAATTGTTTTTTGCTTACGGTTTAGGCAATGCGCTGAGTTTTCCTTTGGCTGTTGGCGCGACCACAGTGCTGCTTGGCAGTCGCCCCACACCTGCAGATGTTTTTAGTGTGCTGAAAGCACATCAACCGACGGTGTTTTACGGCGTGCCTACCTTGTTTGCAGGTTTGCTCGCGCATGAATCGCGTCCGACATCGGCGCAATTGAACCTGCGTGTATGCACCAGTGCAGGCGAAGCCTTACCGGCCGAGATCGGCCACAAATGGCAAAGCGAATACGGTGTTGAAATTTTGGACGGTATTGGCTCCACCGAAATGCTGCATATCTTTTTGTCCAACAAACCCGGGCGTGTACGCTATGGCACGACTGGTGAAGCGGTCCCCGGCTACCGCTTGCGCTTGGTGAATGACGATGGTCTTGAATGTGCTGAAGGTGAGTTGGGGGAATTGCAGATCAACGGGCCCAGCGCCGCCATCATGTACTGGAACAACCGCGAAAAAACCAAGCACACCTTCGCCGGTGAATGGACCCGCAGCGGCGACAAATACAGCCGGGATGCCCAAGGCTATTACACCTATGGCGGACGTTCGGACGACATGCTCAAAGTCAGCGGCATTTACGTGTCACCGTTTGAAGTGGAAGCCTCCCTCATGACGCACCCTGCTGTTTTAGAAGCTGCCGTGGTAGGTCAACCCGACGAAGAAGGCCTGGTCAAGCCCAAGGCCTATGTGGTGCTTAAACCCGGGCAACAAGTGGCGGAATCAGAGCTCAAAGCCCATGTGAAAAGCCAATTGGCACCCTATAAATACCCGCGTTGGATCGAGTTTTTGACTGAATTGCCCAAAACTGCGACTGGCAAGATCCAGCGGTTTAAACTGCGTGCTTGAGTTAAAGCCTTATCGACTGATTTCCCCGGAGATTTCAATGACTTCCAGACGCCAAGTACTGACCCAATCCGCAGCTATATTGGGTGCTGCCTCTACCGGACTGATCCTGCCTGCACGTGCACAAAACGCCAAAATCCGTGTCGGTCTGATGCTGCCTTACACCGGCACATTCACGCAGTTGGGCGTGGCTTGCGACAACGGTTTTCGCATGGCCTTAGAAGAAAAGGGCAACAAACTCGGTGGCCGTGAGATCGAATATTTCAAAGTGGATGACGAGTCTGAACCGGCCAAAGGCGTGGAAAACGCCAACAAACTGGTGCAACGCGACAAGGTCGACGTGATCATCGGCACGGTTCACTCCGGCGTGCAAATGGGCATACACAAAGTCGCGCGTGAAACCGGTGTGCTGTCCATCATTCCAAACGCAGGCATGCATGCCGCTACCCGCGCCCTGTGCGCCCCGAATGTGTTTCGCACCTCGTTCACCAACAGCCAGCCGACCCGCGCTTTAGGCAAAGTCATGGTGGACAAAGGCCACAAAAAAGCCGTGTGGATCACCTGGAAATACGCGGCTGGTGATGAAGCCGGTGAAGGTTTTAAAGAAGGTTATTTGGCCGCTGGTGGCACCATCGTCAAAGAACTGGGTTTGCCGTTTCCTAATGTGGAGTTTCAAGCTTTGCTGACAGAAATTGCGTCCATCAAACCGGATGCCGTTGCTTGTTTCTTCTCCGGCGGCGGCGCGTCCAAATTCATTCGCGATTACGCAGCAGCAGGACTGGCCGGCAAAATTCCTTTGTATGGCTCTGGCTTTCTGACAGAAGGTTTGCTTGACGATGAACTCGCGCCTTCAGCCCAAGGCATCGTCACCACGCTGCATTACAGCGCCTCATTGGCAAGCAAGCGTAACGACGCGTTCCGTTTGGCCTACGCCAAGATGTTCAAAATGCAGCCTGATGTGTATGCGGTGCAAGGCTATGACGCAGGGCAATTGCTGATTCAAGGTGCAACTGCGGTCAACGGTGATTTATCCAACAAAAAGGCTTTGTATGCCGCGATGGAAAACGCCGTCGTCGACAGCCCGCGCGGCAAATGGACCATGAGCAAAGCACACAACCCTGTGCAAGATATTTACTTGCGCGTGGTCAAGGGCAAAGAAAACGTGGTTCAAGGCATCGCCGCCAAGGCGCTGGCTGATTCAGGCGCCGGTTGCAAGCTGGGCTGATGGATCTCGCTAATTTCCTAATTCAACTGCTCAACAGCGTTCAATACGGCCTGCTGTTGTTTTTGCTGGCAGCCGGACTGACCTTGATCTTCGGCATCATGGGCGTGGTCAATCTGGCGCACGGCAGTTTTTACATGCTCGGCGCTTATCTGGCTTATGCATTGACCGGCAGCATCGGCAATTTGTTTGTGGCGATACCGGTCGGGGCTGTGTTGAGTCTGGCTATCGGTTGGTTGCTCGAAAAAATTCTGTTCAAACATTTTTACCACCGTGACCATTTAGACCAAGTGTTGCTCACCTTTGGCTTGATTTACATCTTTGAAGAACTACGCTCCATGCTGTGGGGTGACGATGTTCACAATGTGGCGATTCCCGCATCCCTCGATTGGTCGATCAAACTGACCGAGAACTTGTCTTACCCGGCTTACCGCTTGTTTTTGCTCGCCGTATGTTTGTTGCTGGCTCTGGGTTTGTGGCTGCTGATCAGTCGCACCAAAATCGGCATGAAAATCCGCGCCGGTGCGTTCAACAGCGACATGGCGCAGGCCTTGGGAGTCAATATCGTTCGATTACACGCATTGGTGTTTGCGCTTGGCGTGGCGTTGGCGTCTTTGGCAGGTATGTTGATCGCGCCTATATCTAGCATCTACCCGAACATGGGTTCACAAGTATTGATCATGTGTTTTGTGGTGGTGGTGATCGGCGGTATCGGTTCTGTGCGCGGTGCGCTCACGGCAGCTTTGCTGGTCGGCTTGGTGGATATTTTTGGCAAAGTACTCTTGCCGCAATTCGCTGGCATGCTGGTTTACGTGTTGATGGCTTTGGTGTTGTTGTACAAGCCCGAAGGATTGTTCAAACAATGAAAACGCCACAAGCCCATTTAGAAGCACTGCCGCGCAGTGTGCAAGTGTTTTTGTTCGTCGGTCTGATCGCCCTGCTGGCGTTTCCATTTGCACAGCAAGATTTTTATACCCAGACAGTCACGCGCATGATGATTCTGGCCATCTTCGCCATGAGTCTGGATTTGTTGCAAGGCATCACTGGTTTGGTGTCACTCGGTCATGCCGCTTATTTCGGATTAGCCGGTTATGTCGTGGCCTATTTGTCTCCAGCGGATGCAGCAGCCAACTGGGTAGTGGCTTTGCCCTTGGCCATGTTGGTATCCGCTTTGGCGGCATTGGTCATTGGTTTCTTTGTAGTGCGCACCCACGGTATTTACTTCATCATGGTGACCATGGCGTTTTCACAAATGCTGTACTACTTGTTTTTCGATAACAAGCTGCTCGGCGGCTCTGACGGTGTTTACATCAATCTGCGTCCCGGCGGTCTCGGCCTTGACCTGGAAAACAAATGGGTGCTCTACTATTTCACCCTCACCTGCATGGTGTTGACCTATGCGTTTTTACGTCGCTTGCTATGGAGTCCGTTTGGCAGAACCTTGAACGGCATTCGCTTGAATGAGCATCGAACCAGTGCATTGGGCTATGCCAGTTTCAGCTACAAATTGACCGCGTTCACATTGGCCGGTGCCTTGGCGGGCTTGGCAGGTTTTTTGTGGGCGGCGCAAACCGGTTATGTCAATCCTGAGTTGATGGGTTTTCACATGAGCGCGCACGCCATCATGATGGTTATTTTGGGTGGTATGGGCAATGTGGCAGGCGCATTGATTGGGGCATTTGGGTTTGAAATCTTTTTGGATGTCTTCAAAGACCTGCCGAAAGTGGGTAACTTTGATTTGGGCAAACACTGGCAACTGTGGATGGGCTCTTTGATAGTGTTGGTCGTCATCGTGGCGCCCCAAGGATTGATGGGTTTGTTGCGCAGCAAGAAAGCTGACCATGAGTGAAGCCCTGTTGCAAGCCAAAGGTTTGAGCAAACGCTTTGGCGGTTTGCTGGCAGTGAACGACGTCTCGTTGTCACTTTACAAAGACCAGATTCATGCCGTCATCGGTCCGAACGGTGCAGGCAAAACCACCCTCACCCATTTGCTCAGCGGGGACGTCGCGCCTACCCAAGGTGAGCTTTGGTTGAATGGAAAAAACGTCAGCGGTTGGCCGCACCACCGTTTATCGCTCCACGGATTGGGTCGCAGTTACCAAAAGACCAATGTGTTTTTAGCGCTCAGCGTGTGGGACAACCTGATGCTCGCCGCGCAATCCCGCCACGCTCTCGCTGCCTACAACCCGCTTTCTTGGTTGAGTAATGCATCAGTGAACAAAGTCGTGCGTGACGGCGCAGAACGCGCCCTGCAACTTGCTGGACTGGCGCAAGAGCAGCAAATCATCGCGGCCAATTTGAGCCACGGCGTGCAACGCCAATTGGAAGTCGCCATGGTGTTAGCCACCGAACCGCAGGTGCTGTTGCTAGACGAACCGCTGGCCGGTATGGGCGCTTCCGAGGCTGAAGCCATGGTCACATTGCTTCATCAATTGAAAAAAGACCACGCCATGCTGCTGGTAGAACATGACATGGATGCGGTGTTTGCGCTGGCAGATGTTCTCACTGTCATGGTCAATGGCACAGTGATCGCCAGCGGTACACCTGAGCAAATTCGCTCAGATGCCAAAGTGCAAGCAGCGTATTTGGGTGAGGAAACCGCATGAGCCAGACCTTGCTGCAAGTCTCCGGGCTGAACGCTTATTATGGTGCCAGTCATGTGCTACATGACTTGGACTTCAAAGTACAGCAAGGCCAAACCATTGGCTTGATGGGCCGCAACGGCATGGGCAAATCCACCCTGCTTAAAAGCATCACCGGTTTGCTCAAACCGCGCAGTGGACGCATCGAATTTCAAAACACCGGCATACACAGCAAAACACCTTACGAGATATCACTTTTAGGCATGGCCTATGTGCCTGAAGGACGAGGCATCTTCGGAAACTTAAGCGTGCATGAAAACCTGGTCATGTCCGAACGCGCCGGAGTGCGCGGCCAAAGGGACTGGACCTACCAACGGGTTCTGGACACTTTTCCTCGCTTAGGCGAACGCTTGCAACATGGCGGTCAGCAACTCAGCGGCGGTGAACAGCAAATGCTCAGCATAGGCCGCGCGTTGATGACCAACCCCGATTTGCTGCTGCTGGACGAAGCCACCGAAGGCCTGGCACCTTTGATTGCGCAAGATATTTGGCGTATTTGCGATGTGATTGCCAAGTCAGGCATCAGCACCGTCATCGTCGACAAGAACTGGCAGCACGTGACAGGCATCACGCAACGCAACCTGATTTTGGTCAAAGGCGAAGTGGTGTTTGAAGGCAGCAGCGCATCCTTGCTGGAACAACCAGAATTACTCAATCAGCATCTCGGAGTTTGATGATGTCTCGTTCACGCACACAGGTCGCCATCATCGGCGCCGGACCTTCAGGCTTATTGCTGGGCGCTTTGCTGCACAAAGCAGGCATTGAACACATCATCATCGAACGACAAAGCCCCGACTACGTGCTGAACCGCATTCGTGCCGGCATTCTGGAGCAAGTGACAGTCGATTTATTGCGGGAAGCCGGTGTGGGTCACGGCGTAGACAATGCAGGCATTGTTCACCACAGCATTGAACTGGTGTTCAAAAACACGCGACATGCGATTGATGTGACCGGTCTCACCAAAGGCAAAGTGGTCACCGCCTATGGACAAACCGAGCTGACCCGCGACCTGATGGAGCACCGCAGCCAACTCGGTTTGCCCACGGTGTACGAAGCCGCTGATGTGCAGTTGCACGACTTTGACAGCACACACCCGGCGGTCAGCTACCACAAGGATGGCGTTAGCCATACGCTGCAATGCGACTTCATCGCCGGATGCGACGGGTTTCACGGTGTGGCGCGAGCCAGCGTGCCCAAGGGTGCGAT
>CANHLD010000018.1 GCA_947461325.1 Comamonadaceae bacterium | reverse complement strand
TGAACACCCCTAGCATGCGCTCTGAGCAAAGCCTGAGCAATCCCATTGTGCGTAAAACCATAGGCTTGCACGAGCACCTCGGATTGACTTTGGTCAATCACTTCAACCACGGCAGCGGCTACATCGGAAGGAGGTGTGAAATAAATGCCCACCACTTCAGCCTTTGCCAAAGATTTTGAATCAGGGGTGACAAACGTTTTCGGAGAAGGTTGTGCCAAGGCATTGCATAACGCCATACCCATGCAAGCCATCAACAGCCATTTCCCGAATTCTGAAAAATGTCGACTGCGCTTGACGGCCTGTTTCACAGCAAGGCTTACACTGAGAACCTGAGGATATACATTTTCCATTTCAAGCATTCTATGAACCCCACTATTCCTTCAGACAGTCAAGCCGCAGAGTTAGCCCGTCAACTTGAGATGCATCCTGGCTATAAGGTTTTGCGTCAATTGGTGCCACGCCAATCGTTTGCCGATGCCGCCCCCGGTCGTCGGCTACAAAAAGGCGTGGTACTTGATACTGAAACCACGGGCTTAAGCGCAGACAACGACAAGTTAATTGAACTTGGCATGGTGATTTTTGAGTTTGATCCGGAGTTAGGCACCGTGCACAAAATTGTGTCAGTCTTTGATGAACTGGAAGACCCGGGCCGCCCCATACCGGCGGAGACCACCGCAGTCCACCATATCACCGATGACATGGTCAGCGGTAAACGTATTGACGACGCCATCGTAGAAGATTTATTGAAAGACGTGTCCGTCGTGATCGCCCATAACGCAGCGTTTGATCGACCCTTTGTTGAAAACCGCTGGCCTATTTTTGAATCCAAACATTGGGCTTGCAGCATCAAAGATATCGACTGGAAAGCCGAAGGCGTGGGCTCAGCCAAGTTGGAATATTTGTTACAAACTTTAGGCATTTTTTACGAAGCCCATCGCGCAGAAACCGATTGCTGGGCATTGCTTGAGTTATTGAACGCAGTGCTTCCGCAAAGTCAGCAACCGGCCTTACTAAGACTGTTGGAGACATTGAATCAACCGCAACTGCGTTTGTATGCCCTTGGCTCACCGTTTGACAGCAAAGACGCGCTCAAAACCAGAGGCTATCGTTGGGACCCGGAAAAGCGCTGCTGGCACAGAAATTTTTCAAGCGATAAGGCTCTGGAAGAAGAAATCGACTGGTTAAAGCGCAAGGTTTATACCGTCAAGAAAAACAATATGGTTCAAATTGAATCATTGGGTGGGACTGTTCGCCATTCTGCAAGACAGGGCGAACTGGTGATGCGCGAAATTTAAACTCAGTAACTGACGAGTTGCCATGGCATGGGGCAAGTGGGAACGACCGGGTAATACTGTCGGCTGGCAGGACAAAAATAGGCCACTTGCGGCGGACTGTATTGAACCACTGGCGGCGTCACATACACAGTGGTGACGGATGGTGTGGCCAGCGAATTGGCAATGTAGAAACCCGAGCCAATAACGGCAGCGGCCGCAAGTGGCGACCAACCCCAGCCACCTCTGCGATGGTGGTGATGACCGCCCCCGTCATAACCGCCTCGTCTTTCGTAAGTACTGATTCGCACCTCCGAGCCTGCACGGGAGTGCCCGCGTCCGGGGTCAGCCATGGCCCCATTTCCTGAACCCATCAACATCACAAACAATACGGCCAGAATGCGGTATGTCATATCCATCTCCATTGTGCGCACCCGCTTTGGGCTTGCTAGGCAATTAACGCCACCAGGTGACCGTCGGATGACAAGCAAATGTCATAAGATATGTCAAATGAAGAAAGCAGTACAAACAATTCTCTGCGCATGGGCCCTGATTCTGACTTCAACCGTCTTTGCAGAGCCGTATGTATACCCAGCTGTGCACTTACACGATTTGCCCAGCGCACTTCAAGAGGCGTACAGAAATGAAAAGCCAAATCTGGGCGATATTGGCAGATGCGTGGTAAGTTATGACAACAGCATTGACCAAGAAAAAATGATTTTCACCTGCTCTATCTACGTCAAGATGTCTGCTGTTGCCGAACGCAAAGCAATGGAACGTTGCGAGCAAATGAAAGATAAACGCGGCATCAAAGGACCTTGCAAAGTCATCAAAGAATAAATAAATTTATTGCTTAATTCACCAATAATTGCACATAAATAGCTATGCAACTGGCGAAGCCTATGACCCAGCATAGCGTTCGAAATAATGCAACATCCAACAAGTAAGCCAAGAGATAAAGTATTCTGGCAGCAATGAATACCAAACAATAACGGTCCAGAAAAGTCGGCTCTAACTGCATCACCAACCCCAGCAACACAGCAACCGCGAAAAAAGGAAATGCCTCAAATGCATTGAGCTGTGCTGCGTTGGCTCGGGCGCGGTAACCTGTTTGTTTGGCCAGCCACTCGCGCGGCTGATGGTTATCGAACTGGTGAAAACCCCATTTGGCAATAGCGGTGCTGCAAATGGGCAAAACACCAGCAATCAATAGCGAAGCGACTGGAATATTCAAGACATGTCTCCTACCAGTCCGTGTAAAGCCAGCGCATAACCTTGGATGCCAAATCCCAGCACCACCCCTTTGGCAACCGGCGACACATAGGAATGGTGACGAAAAGCCTCACGGGCGTGTACATTGGAGATATGGATTTCCACCACCGGTAAACCTGTGCCTTTGATGGCATCGTGCAAGGCAACTGAAGTGTGCGTGAATGCCCCTGGATTGAAGACAACACCCAAGGCCAAGCCATCACGAAAAAGTCGGCCATATTCGTGTAACTTATCGATCAATTCGCCTTCATGGTTGCTTTGGAAACATTCGACTTCGTGGCCTAGTTCGGTGGCTGTGCGCTCACACAAATGTTGCACATCTGCCAGTGTGGCATGGCCATATTGCGCCGGCTCACGAGATCCCAGCAGGTTTAAATTCGGGCCATTCAGGACGAGTATTTTCATGAAATGAGTATACGATGACGCCCTTCTGGCGGGATTGAGCTCTAGAACAAGACTGATAAAAAGGTAACAACATGATTCGATTGGTTGTATTTGATGCTTACGGAACGCTTTTTGATGTGTATTCGGTCAGTGAGCTGGCTGAATCGTTGTTCCCTGGACATGGTTCTGCTTTATCAATTTTGTGGCGCGACAAGCAAATTGAATACAGCCGTTTGATTTCGCTGAGCGATCCGCTCAACCCTATGGGCAGTCGTCATTACCAGTCTTTTTGGGATCTGACCCGACTTGCCTTGCAATACAGTTGCCAGCGCCTGAAACTGGAATTGACGCCAGTCATACAAAAGCAATTGATGGATCAATATTCACACCTTCAATCGTTCCCCGAAAATTTAGAGGTTTTGCAAACTTTGAAGCAGTCAGGTATGCGCTGTGCCATTTTGTCTAACGGCAGTCCTGAAATGTTGACTTCGGCCATCCACAGCGCGGGTATGCATGGTTTGATTGACAAAGTATTGTCGGTTGATGAAGTCAGGCAATTCAAAACATCGCCTCAAAGTTATGGCCTGGTATCCGACCATTACCGGACCGATGTCAGAGAAGTTTTATTCGTCTCCAGCAACAGTTGGGATGCACTTGGTGCCACCTGGTTTGGTTTTAAAACTTTTTGGGTGAACCGCCAAGGTATGCCATTCGAAACACTTGGGCCGCGCCCCAGTTACAGCGGAAACAACCTAAGGCAAATCCTAGATTTGTTATAAAAGTAATCTATTAAAATTTTGGCTTATGTCAAGAAGCGAAATAAAAACTTGGCCTGCCTGGTTAATCATGACTGTCGGGGTTTTAGGGTCACCATTTAGTCACGCCATGGGTTGGTTTTCCAGTCAGCCAGTGCTTCACCAAACCGAGTTAACGCCGTCAGAACTTAAAAACGTTGCCATTCAATCAGGTTGGTCAAATGACGATCCAAGCCTCATGATGTTTGAAGTCAAAAATCAATTAAGCGGTCCAATTTTTTGCCTTGGGGCCAACTTTGAATTCAAAGATGGAAAAAAACGTTCACAGGCCTTTGACCCTAAGCTTTATATTCCGTCAAACAGCGTCAGACGAACAGCCATCAAAGGCATTGAAAAAAAAGATATCAAGACGTTTGGATTCAGTTGCCTTTGTATGAAGACAAAGCCAACTGAACCCTGCAAGAACGCATTTAATTAGGAGGCGTCTTTACTGACTGGGGCAGCCGCCGAGTTGCTTTGGGGATTGGCAATAGCAGGCTTGGATTGGTTGGCAGTAGAAGCGGTGTTTGGCGGATAAACAGGCGCCGCGCCGACTTGCTGCATTTCACCGCGGAACTCACCACCGCGCTCAATTTGGATTTGTGAGTACTCAAGTTTTCCTGAGACCTTGCCAGTGGCGCGGATATGCAAGTGGTCGCGGCAGTGAATAACTTGATGCAATTCACCTTCAACCTCAATGCTGCGGGCAGTTACCTTGCCAGTGATTTTTCCAGACTGACCGATGAAAATTTCTTCAGCTGTTAACTCTCCGTCCACCGTACCGTAAATGGTAGCTTTCTTAGGGACATTGAGTGTGCCCTTGAAAGTGACGCCATTACCGATCACGAGGTTGTTTGATTGATCCATGTTGGTTGCCATACGCGTCTTTCAGTCAAGAATGTTCAGAAAAAGAGAAAATATCCATTGAGGGTACAAACCGTTCCAACGATACCCAGCATCAAAGCCACATAAGCCATGGTTCGCCTGCCGGTAATGATAGCAACAGAGGTGAGCACAATCGCCAATTGTAAGAGGCCTTCAGCATAATCAAACCAAGGATCCTTTTTCAAGGCCATGTCGCGCTCAAGTTCAAACTCTTTGGCCTTGACCATTAGTTCTTTTTTACCTTCACCGGTTTCAGGCTCAGATTCGTATCGATCCTGAGTTTTTTTATAAGCTGCTAATTTAGCCTGAATTTGTTCTTTTGCTTGGACAGACAATTTGTCAGATGCAAGTTGAATTTCCAGTTCATCTGCAGCAATTTTGTACTGCGTTTGTTTTAAACTTTTGGCTTGATAAAAAGAATACATATTAGACGCCAGAATATTATTCATCGTGGCATCTTTTCCAGTGTTGCTTCCACCTAGGTTGCTGATGGCCAGCACCATAGCCAAAACCGACACCAGCAAAGCACAATAGGTTTTGAAGGGATTGGTTGCTTGTTCAGCGATTTCAGTGGGGTCTGTGTTTTCCATGCTATTTGAAAATTAACAATAGCTATTGTAGGTCAGCGCTTAGCGGGTTTGGTTTCATAGGGCGCAATGCTGATGGCCTCAAGCATATAGCCGCTGACGCCTTGGGAAGTGCTAACTCGGCCTTCTTTTAATTCACCCTCCACCCACAAGACATCCATCGACTCGGGCATTTTTTTGATTTTGCTTTGCGCCATAGGCCTGACCAGCACAATTTGGTTCGCCGGTGGAGGCGGCGTATGTATGCAAGCGCCAAAATAAGGAACCAGTAAAAATTCACGTTTTTCGGATCTTTCTGCATCCAATGGAACCGCATAGCCTGGAATGCGAATTTTTTTGTTGAGTTGTGTTTTGACGATCGGTGCATCATCTAGTTTTTTGCGCATCGCATTCATGGCCTTGTTGGCTTCATCACTGGTGTCCTGCAAATAAGACATTTTGCTCAAAGCCGCCATTTCCTTGGTCATCTCCTTGACCCAAGAATCGGGCATCAAATCATTCCATTCAATGGTTTTATATCCCTCAGTCTCAGCCATTGCCATGCGGTCAATCGCCAAGCCAAACAATGCCAGCATCATGTGGCGGCGCTTTAACTGCAAATAATGTGAAGACATGTCAACTCCCAAACTAAATAGACGGTGGATGCAAACCATCCATCAGAGACAAACTGTAAGCTCGCCAAGCGGGTAACAAACTTGCCAATACAGACACGCTGAACAATGCCCCGATACTGATCAGCGCTTGAAGACTCGGCAACCCAGGTTGCACCATCACACCAAATTGAGTTCGAAGCATATCTTGCGCAATCAAAATCAAGCATTGCGTGAGAGCATAGCCTGTGACTATACCGATGAAGCAGACCATCACAGACTCAATCAACACAAAACCCATTAATGAGCGCGGCGAAGCCCCCATGGCGCGCAAGATAGCGAGTTCTTTACGGCGGCCGCTCATGGCAACAAGCAATACCGCAGCCACACTGAACATGGCACTGACTGACACCAACACGCCTATCACCACCAAACTGTTTTCAACGATCTTCACCACTTGCCACAATTCATCCAAGGCCACGCCCGGAAGTACGGCCATCAAAGGATCACGGCTGAGACTTTCAATTTTGCGTTTGACAGAAAATACATCCGCACGGTGATGCAAGCCAACCCAGACCGCAGATAAATTAACAGGTTGCAAGTCAGCAGCCGATTGGGCTTCAGGTAATGCAGCAGCAGCCGATTTCAGCGCTTTGGGTGATATTCCCATGCCCCAGCCTTGGTGCATGGATTCAAAACCTTCTAAATTCACCAACACGCTTCTATCGATGGGCGCGCCGGTAGGTTTGAGGATGCCCACAATCACCAGTGGATGGTCATCATGGTCAGTATCCTCAGGCCCACCGTCTGCACCATGTGTCAGGATGAGTTTGTCATTGATCTGATGGTTGAAATGTGCAGCTACTTCAGCACCCAAAACCACTTCATTCAATGCGAGCGTGTCTGTGATGGGATTGCCAAAAGCGCGGCCATGGGCCCATTCGAGCCCGCGGCCTTGGCTCTTGAATTCAGCAAACAAAGTTGGGGTGGTGCCCAACACCGGATAGCCTTTGTAGGTGTCTCCTAGCTGAATGGGTATTACCCAACGGACTTGAGGCATGAGCTTTATGTCTTCATACCCCCGTATGCCCATGTTTTTGCTGGGACGACCGATCTGGAAAACGCTGTAGAGCATCAATTCGGTGGCGCTTCCCCTCGGCCCCACAATCAAATCGACGCCGCTGACGGCATTTGAAAAACTGCGTTTGGCATCTTCACGCAATTGTTGTACGCCGAGCAATATCAATACGGACACACTGACCGATATGGTCACCAATATAAGTGCGAATCGACGCGACCAAGCGCTGTGCCATGCCAGTGATAACCAGAGGTTCATTCGCCAACCCCAGACTTCATTTCAAACACTTGGTCAAACCTTGGGGCGAGCTTAGGGTTATGACTGACCATCACCACACTGGCGTGTTGCCTTTGCGCCGTGCTGAGTAAAAGCTCAATGAATTCCATTTGATTAGATTCATCCAAAGCCGAAGTAGGCTCATCAGCAATCAACAATTTAGGCGCCCCCATGAGAGCGCGCACCGCAGCCACCCTTTGTTGTTGTCCTACGGACAAAGTGTTGACGGGTTGTCGCCATGAACTGGGTTTGAGTCCTAGCGCGTGCGCGAGAGACTCAGCTTGCTTCTTTGGGCTGCCCCACTCTTTTGCAGCTGAAGCAGCACGACTTGGAAATAAACGGGTGGGTAAGAGCGTATTCGCTTCGACATTCAAGTAGGTGAGCAAATTGAACTGCTGAAAAATAACACCGATTTGCTCGCCTCGTAAAGCATCGCGTTCAAGCTGATTGAGTTTTGCCATATCACGACCAAGTACTTCACACACACCTGATTGCACTTGTATGACGCCCGCAAGCAAGGAAAGCAAGGTACTTTTGCCACAACCGCTGGGGCCTTGAATAAACAAATGCTGCCCCTGCGGCAAAGACAGATCTTCAATGTCGAACAATGGTGGACGATCAACCCATGCATGGGTCAATCGGCTCAAATGAAGTGCATTAGAAGTAGCCATCGAGGATCAGATATATGTCAATCTGTTGCAACTTTCAACATGATTTTGCCAATGTGCACTGAGGATTCCATCAACTCATGGGCTTTGACCGCGTCTGTCATGTCGAACACCTGATGGATCACAGGAAGGCATTGGGCTTGCTCCAACATTGGCCAAACCTTTGTCTTTAATTCACTGGCCATTTGCGCTTTATCTGCTGCAGTGCGCGGGCGCAGTGTCGAACCGGTGAATGTCAATCGTTTGACCATCAAACCGATCCAATCCACTTCGGTTTTAGAGGGCTGCAAAAAAGCAATTTGAATCAATCTACCGTCAACTCCTAAGCATGATAAATTGCGCTGCATATAGTCTCCGCCCACCATATCCAGAATTATATTGACGCCCTTTTGATCAGTGGCATTCAGCGCTTCCTTGACAAAGTCCTGAGTGCGGTAATTGATGGCCACATCTGCACCCGCGTTTAAGCACGCCTTGACTTTTTCTTCATTGCCCACGGTGCATAAGACTTTGGCGCCGAATGCTTTGGCTAGTTGAATGGCAGTCAATCCGATACCCGAAGATCCCCCATGTACAAGCATGGTCTCGCCGCTTTGCAAGTGACCACGTTGAAACACATTGGTCCACACCGTGAAATAGTTTTCGGGTAAAGCGGCCGCTTGCAACAAACTTAATCCCTTGGGGACAGGCAAAACCTGTCCTTGCGGAATGGACACATACTCAGCGTAAGCACCACCATTAGCCAGACCGCAAACAGCTTCCCCTATTTGCCATTGGGTCACACCTTGACCCAAAGCGACCACGTGGCCGGAGGCTTCCAAACCCAAAATCGGTGAGGCACCTGCCGGCGGTGGATAACGTCCGCTGCGTTGTAAACAATCCGGGCGATTAACGCCCGCATATGCAACCTTAATCAGAACGTGTCCCTCTGCCGCTTGAGGTACTTCGGTTTCACCCATTTGCATGACATGGGGTGAACCGCCTGAACCATATTCAATATATTTCATCATTTTTGTCATTCATCTACCTCGGTAAAGCTTTGAAAAAATCACACTTGCCATTTTGTTAAAGCCACTTAGTCGTTTCAAAATTGACACTGCCCAGATGGCTACTGAGCGTCATGCCGCCCTCTTGGATAGTGGCCTGCAACTGCATACTACGCTCTGCCATGTCGGCCATCTGCTGTGATGCGTCATGAGGGATTCGCAACACGCCTAACTTTCTCTGCCGGTGCAATTTATTTTCAATGTTCTTCCACCAAATGTCAGCTGAGGATGAAAAGGCATACACCAACACGTGATCCGATTGACTGCTTGCACGTTGCAAAGTTTTCTCATCTGGCTGACCAACTTCAATCCAAAGTCGTTTTCGACCTGTGAAATCCGTCAGTGAAACATCGGGGTCATCCGGATCAGACAGACCCGCTCCGAAGGCCAACACCCCATCACCTTGGCAAGTATTTTGTAATTGAAAAGCATTTAAAGACAGCGCTGCCAGCCTAACCATCATCCGCTCATCGGTTTCACTGGGATGACGCGCTAAGGTCAGCGCATGATCTGCGTAATATGCATTGTCTATGTCAGCAATTTGTAACTGAGCTTTAAAAACAGTAGATTTAAGTGCCATGACGAATCATAGTCGTCAAGCGAGGTTATGGCGACCGTCAGGCCTTGACTGCTCTGAAACCCGAATAAAGGCGAGAAACCGGACGGCTCTTTTGCTCAGCTTCCTGAGCGAGTTGAGAACGAATACGCTCAAACGTGTTTCTAATAGGCGTGTGCTCAGAGGGAACGTATTGATATCGGTAATCAATTTCAGCTGTAAGTCTGTCTGTTTGTACCTGTGTTGACTTATTCATTCAAGTTTCCGTTAACAATCGTATGGCTGTTAACGAACCAGGACATAGATAGGATGACAAAAACCTGAAAAAATGTAATTTTTTTATATTGTTAGCAAACGAAACTGATGAGCTATTTAGAACTCAAAATGGCGATTGGTCAAGAATTTACACTGTCTTTGTTGGACTTGGTTTCTCCGGGTGGGTGTTGAACCATTTTTCCTTTGAACTGCCCGCCCCGCTCAATTTCAATATCGGCGTAATCCAGTTGGCCAGTGACGTTGCCACTGCGGTGAATCAAAATATGTTCGTGGCATATGATGTTGTCAGACAAAATACCGTGAACATCAATTACTTTGGCTTCAATGGTGCCGGCCACATTGCCCTTGGGGCCAATTTGAAGGTCTGATACTTTGATCTCACCCTGTACTGTGCCATTGATACTGGCCAATCCAGGGGCGTAGATAGAACCTGTGAAAGTAACGCCTTCCCCAACAAACAAACTGCTTGGGTTTGAAACTTGATCTGTCATGTGTGTCCTTCACATCGGCCATTCATACTAACGAATAAATTCTAACTCCAAAAAAACAAAAAGTGACCCGAAGTAATACACGAGGCAAATGGAAATATTATCGTTATTATTATCATATTAAAGTCGATTTATCCCATCTGCTCAAGCAAATATCCTCAAGTCGGCGCATGATCTTCCGATCCACTTGGTACAAGACCCGTCTGCAACCCATCGCCAATATTGAATTTTTTTAATCTCCATGACCAATTTGAATAAATTATTTGCATTGACACTATTGATGACTCTCATCAATGTGCCTATGTATTTTTATTCAAAAAAACTGGTTAAAAACCCAGCCAATCAACAGGAAGTTGCTGCCGCAGAACAAGAAAATAGCCATCAACATAAAGCCGAACAAGGCCATGCTAGTGCCAGCGACCAGTCCGGCAAAGAGCAAGCCGCCATGCAAGCGGCTGCGGCAGATCAACTGAATCAAGACATGGCTAACGAGGAAAAACCAGAGCGCTTTAAATCTCTGGCCAACTTGTACAGACCCCCTTTGTACGGTAAGTGCAAAAAATTATTTGAAAGATTCAACCGAAAAAATTTTCCCGACAAACCCTATAAAGCCTTTGTCTATAGTTTTGATGGTGAAACTGCCTACTGTGCAGACGCTTACACGGACAAGGGACAGCGAGAAGCAGAAGAAATTGTGATCAGGGATTGTGAAGAACACAATGCGGGCTCAGGTAAATACTCCCCGTGCCGAATTTATTCATCTGAATGAAAGACACAGGAAACAAAATGGATTGCGTAGCTTGCGGAAAACCTATCTCGATCACAGCCAAGTTTTGTGGCAAGTGTGGTGCGCCCGTTAAGCGCGATGAACCATCCCCTGCGGATGAAGCCTCAACTGCACCTCAAGCGCTTGAGCCCACGTCTCATGCAATAGAAGACGTCACACACCAAAATGACTCTATTCAAAACCAGAGTACTGAACCACTGAGTGAATTGGTATTGACGATTGACCTTCCAGTAGCGACAGCCGAGCACAAATCCCTATTAGAAATCGATTTAAATCTCCCTCCTTCAGAAAAATCTACAGCAACTATTCAAACCGAAGTAGTCAGCCATACAGAACCACCTATAGATTTACGTGATACACATCAACCTGCCGCGACTTCCCATTGGCAAGCGCAGTGGGAGGCTGATCAAGAAGCGATTAAGAATTTGCTTGAAAAACATTCCCACGTGCTGGACTTCATTTCCCTGTCTGCACAACAGCAAGCCCATTACCAAAATCAACCCAATCCGCTTGAGCCTTTGCTCAAAGAAGTTATTCAGCAACAGGGTCAATTACAAGCAGCATTGAATACTCTTGAGTTGTCGGCGCATCAGCCTCACGCCGATGTAACGATCAAAATGCCTGAAGAATTTAAGCTTCTTTTGGAAAAGCAAAAAATTGAATTGCAAAAGTTTTTCAGTCAGAATATTGCTCATAACTCCTCCAATATTGAGGCGACAAACTCCGAAACCATCGCTAAAATTGAAGCCATGTTGTCCGCGAATGCCACTACGACGGAGAACCTAGAAAAAAGTCTGATCCCCATCACGCAAACCGTCTCAGATTTGAGAGCCAAATTACAAGCCGTATCCAAGAAAATAGACGACGCTTCTAGCCAATCCAAAAAAACAGCAGCCTCCAGCGCCAGCGATAGCACCGAAGGCAGCGGCGGATTCATTATTTTCATTATTGGTTTGATGTGCGGCTTAACTGTTGTCCTGAGCTCATTGGCCATTTACAACTTTCTAAGCCATGAACCAGCCCCTGCAGCTAAAACATCACATGATGAGCTTGGCGCGGATCACGACAAAGCAACTGTCAAAGATGAACATAACAGTGCAGCTTCGGGTCACGCTGCCACCTCCAGTGACAAACCTGCTGCTGACAGCCATTCCAAAGACAAAAGCCATTAAACCTGATGCATACTGAAAGACATTCATGATCTGCACCAGTTGCTATTTCATCAATCCAAGCGAAAACGTTTTTTGCCAAAACTGCGGGGCTCACCTTCCGCATGTACAAAGCCAAAAACCAAGCATTTCGCCTTTGGTGTTGGCAAATACACTAGATAACAGTTCACTGCTGATTTCACGTGGCCCTTGGCAGATGCGGATGGATTTGTTAATGCCTTTTTTGTGGGTAGCTATTGCGGTATTTGTCGTGACTTTGAACAATACCTATGCGCTCAGTATTTTGGGTATAGGGCTTGCATTTGCTCTTTACAAGTCACATGACACACGCCAAATCATTCAACAAACCATACCCGTTGAATTAATTAATAAAACCATCATCGCTTATGGGCCTGCCAATACGACCAGCCGGTTTTCATTACCGACGGGTGTGTTGTATTTACTATCAGATGGTTTGTATTTCAAATCATTTGACAGCAACGAAGAAATTTCATTTATTCATATTGAAATTTCATTCACCGACACGGCTGTTCGAAAAGGTGGTTTTTCTATCTTTCCCCATTGGCATGAAATAGAAATGAACAACGGCATGAAAGACAGATTCACATTCACGGTACAAAACGGTGGTGAATGGATGTTGCTGATGAAAGTTGTGAGAAGTGAACTGAGTAAACGCTGAAACAGATCAAACCTTGAACAAATTTTCCATTTCTTTGCGTACCCGGTAGGCCGGTAGTGATGTGTCCATGGCGACATCTTCCCAACACAAAGACTGACCCTTTTTGACATCCCGAACCAGTTTGACCTGGTGCGCCAAGCCCAGCGGTAAACCGCCTGTACGAGCTGATGTCGCGGCAGGAAGCAATTTGCCCCAGACCGTGTAACCGCCCTCGCCGTCCAACATTTCACCGGCTTGCAAATCGCGCTTGGCTGTGGCTACTACGTCAGCATGCCAGCCTTGAGCCACGCCTGTTGCCTCGCGGCGCAAAGCCACACTTGCCACCGACATGCCCACTTCCAAACCAATCAGGTGCCAACGCTTGTACAAAGTGAAATAACGACCGCTTGGATCTGTGTGAGCGTTGTATTCCTCGAAACAATGCTTGATGTAGTCAGTTTCAGCCTCTACCGTTACCCACACGCCCATGCGTATGTCGTAGGGAATGACGCGGCCATCAGCCTCAAGAGACGAAATCACTTCGACCATCCCTTTGCGTTCCAGCACACCGCCTTCGCTGATGGGGCGGGTGACAAAAGGTATGTCTTCGACGCTGGCAGGTGGATACAACAAGCCATTGGACGGCACATGCAAACCGGTGGCGTTGGCAACGGCTGTGCATTCAATCGAAGGTTTGGATCCATCCAAAAAACTGTTGAACATCTTGGGGTTCAAACCGCCGCGCGCGGCTTGCTCAGGAGTCAAACCGTAATTGCTCCAGACGGTTTCAGGTGTGGATTCGCTGAAATGCGGCAGCCATTTGTGGCCGCGACCTGCCGCTGTGACCGGAAAACCGCAGGTACGCGCCCAGTCAACCAAATCGCAAATGAGTGCTGGTTGATCGCCAAAGGCCAAGGAATACACCAGACCTGCGTCAGTCGCCTTACGCGCTAGAAGCGGTCCACAAAAAGCATCAGCCTCTACCGTCACATTCACCACGTGTTTGCCATGTGCAAATGCAGCCAGACAGTGTTCCACCGCTGCGATGGGGTTGCCGGTGCATTCCACCACCACATCGACCAGCGGGTGTGAAACCAGTGCTTGCCAGTCCTGCGTCAAATAGGTCAGGCCATTCTTGAGAGCGTCGTCTAAGCTGCTTGCGGTGGATTGGTGTGCAGGCCAGCCTACGCGCGCCAAGTTGGCCCGAGCGTTATCAATGGATAAATCAGCAATGCCCAGCAAATGCACACCCGGTGTTCGCGGCACTTGCGCCAAGTACATAGCGCCGAACTTGCCAGCGCCAATCAGCGCGACCCGTATGGGCTTGTTGTCAGCGGCGCGTTGTTGAAGTTGTTGGTACAGGCTCATGCGGCGGTTTTGGTCTGGTCAATCGGTACATCCGTGGTGACAAGCGCACTGGCAGGCAAGCCCTTGGCCCAAGGCAAATCAACAGGGTATGACTTCGTCAGGCAATCGTCGGGCAGGCATTCGATGGGTGTGAAATCGCGGTGAGCGATGAACTCGGGGCGCTTGTGGCGGCGGATGTGGTTGGAGACAGCACACAGGCTGAGGTAAACGCTGACACGGTTCCAAGGCGACAGGTTGCTGGCCGATGCGTGCACCAAACAACTGTGAAACAAAATCATGGAACCCGCCGGACCGGTCGGGCTGACGATGCCGCCTTTTTTGCCGCCGGCACGCTCCACCAGTTGGGAGATGAGTTCGTTGTCCACAGTCCACAGCGGATAGCTGGTGGTGGTCAAGTCATGCTTTGCGTCAACCACGCCCTTTTTATGGCTACCTGGAATGAACATCAAGGGGCCGTTGAATTCGTTGACATCGTCCAGGAAAATGGCCACATTCATGGCGCGCTCTGTGGGCATCATGTCGTCGTTCAGCCAAGTGCCGTAGTCCTGGTGCCATTGCCAGACATCACCTTCAAAAGCCATCTTGCCGTTGATTTTGAATTGGTGCATGTACAGTTTTTCGCCGAACAAATCCTCGACCGGTTCGATCATTCTCGGGTGACGAGCCAGTTTGGCAAACGGCTCGGAATACATGTGGGCAGCAAAATTAGTGCGCACAGCGTCTTTGCCTTTTTCACGCACGTTAAAGGCTTCCCGACGGCTGTACAGGTTGGGTACTTCATCGACCAGATTTTTGGTTTCCTCGGCGGTAAATAAACCGGGAAAGAACAAATATCCTTCGCGGTCAAATTGAGCGTGCTGTTCGGGCGTAAGTTTCATGACGCGGTTCTCCTTGTGGAACAAATTTATCCACGAGATTATCCTGCAATGCAGCCACGATCCTACGCATCAAAATATTATCCGCATAATACGAACTTTTCTACACTGATCGAACCCAAATCCCATGAATAAAAATGCCATCCTGTGCGCCATCATTGGCTTTCAAGCATGTGCGCTGCAAGCCGCAGATATTTCAGGCCCCGCAGAACCCGGCACTGAAATGGCAGCCGCCAAAACGCAAATTCAAAAGAAAGATTGGTCGACAGCCATTTCAACTTTGGAAAAATTCGTCAAAGCCAATCCGAATGACGCCGATGGGTTCAATTTGCTGGGCTACAGCCTGCGTAATGCCAAACGTTATCCAGAGGCAATATTCAATTACAAAGAAGCTTTAAGGATTGATCCTCAACACCGTGGCGCTCACGAATATTTGGGCGTTGCCTACGTACAAAACAAAGAAATCGCCAAAGCCAAAGAATTACTTGTTTCGTTGGAGAAAATCTGTGGTGTGCAATGTGAAGAATACCAAGATCTGAAAAAAACCATTGCCAAAGCTGAAAAAAAATAAGCCTTTCTACCTTTTTTGAAAACCGGGTTTTTACAAAATTTTCCACCACGGTTTTTTTTGCCACACCGAGCATGCGTACTTGATTTGTTGAGGATACCCAACGTCTACGATGCTGATTAGTTCAGACTTTTCTTTATCAAAGTTGAAAGAAGTCAGCGATGTTTGCGATAAATCGTCTAATCCTTTGGATGTATTGAAAACTTCATGGCGGGTGATTACAAAATCAACCATCTGAGGTGAAAACTTGGCACGGTATGCAAATTGAGTTTTTGTACCAGTTGCTTCAGCGACATGCCAAGGGGAGAGAATATCTTTGCCGTCCTCGCCGCATTGCGTCGTATCAATGGACCATATGACACATATTTTCTGGGAACCGAGTTGAACAATGTACTGGGGGATGAAATCATTGAACTGATGTTGCTGACGCGATTCGCAAAAAAACTCTTTCATCTCAGGCTTGGCACAAGCTTGCAGGCTCAAAACAATCAAGAAGCAAAGAAATTTCATACGAAGTTAAAACCACTGGCTGGCACACTGGCCCAAGAAAGATGAATTTTCTTGAACCAAACCATCCTTGCCTTCAATAGAACCCATACCGAACGATTGAATATCAATACGAAGTTGCTGACTTTTATTGTCGTAGTCAAATGCATACCGTTTGGTCTCAATGCCTTGATAGTTGTAAGAACCTTTGATTCCTCTCGAGGAATTCACAGCAAAATGGCTAGTTTGATTCAACTCCTTGTAAAAAGGGAACCTTTGACCATCCACCCAAACCTGAGTCTGACTGAACTTAATGGTGTGTGACACGGGTTGCGACTGTTCATTGATGACAACTGAATCCGTACCACCTATTTGAGGCATCCACTTTCTTTCCTGATGCCCCAACCCCTGACAAGTTTGCAACGGGTAAAAAACTCCACGGGCGAAAATGCCTAAAGACACACAAATGATGAATAACAGCAGAGACAGTATTCGCAAGTCAAAACTGCCGTCTACATCTTGGGAATCCGCCAATGTGGCTAAATTTTGCGAAGGTAAAGCGTCCTCTTTCGAACTGACTGCGTACGTCTGCGTCATCGCATCTGACTCGTTTTCAATAGATGTATCCTGAGAAATAAGAAGGTCATCTATTGCTTCGATGGGCTTAGCGAGGGGGCTTATCGCATCTTGAATTGGGGCGAACTGTTGATGACCCGTTGTCTGCACAGGCTCAGCAAACAAAATATTCTCGACATTGAAAAAACCGTCGCTTGCTATTTGAATATATTCTGGATTGGCAGATTGACTCAATTGAGAATCTATTGGCAACCGGGTCTTAAGCACCAAGTCTGAGAAGAGATTTTTCTGACTAGTCGCTGATTGCTTTGGCGACAGCTTGTCTAACTGAGAGTGAACATCATCAATTTTTTTATATAAATCGACGACGACTTGCTGTTTAATAAGCTTTAAATTTGATGAAGCCATATCCAAAGCGGATGTACTTTGAAGACTCGAAGCGCTATGGCTTAGACCACTACCCGAATC
>CANHLD010000017.1 GCA_947461325.1 Comamonadaceae bacterium | reverse complement strand
CTACATACTATGCTAACTGCATTCAAAAAAATCTGCCCCTAGGAAAATGATAGAAACTTTTTCTGGGATCACATTTTTTTCTGATGAACTTTCACGGACCGTCAATTTTCTGTTGGTTGACTGTATTTAACGTCTACTTAATGGGGGAACGCCGAGTCACGGTTAAAGCTTAAAGCGGGTTAAGCTCGCTTCAAATACTGAACTGGATAAGGCGTCATTACTTGGTAAGTTGGGCACTTGTATCGCTCAATGTCATGACCGTTTATCGGAAATGAACCGCAATTGGAAAATTGACGTAATGGCGAACTGTATATCCCGCAAATGTATTGATCGGCGCCTGACTGTTCTAGAAATACACATTGACGGTTCAAGCAGCAATTGCCACATTGTGAGCAATGTCCTTCAATCAGTTCGCATAACGCCTTATTGAATCGCAGAATATCTTCGAAATAATGTTGGATTGGCCCTTGGCCAATAGCGCTTAAGTGAATCTTCAATTTGTCTGATGTCTGTTTGTAATTAAACAGGTACTCTTTTTTCCAGAATAGCAATGCCATCACAACGGGTAATACGGGCATGAGGCATTTAAAAATAAAAACTGTAGCCAAGGCTAGTTTTTCAGCGTGGTGTTTTTTCAAAATAAATTACCCGGCAAATTGAAGCTAATAGTCTCCTTAATCAGGATGACAATCTGATGACTTCAAAAGCCCATAGGCATGCTGAAACTGTATTGGCCCAAGGTTAAAGACTTGGGCGTTTACTCGCAACAGGATTTGTTGGAGTTAGGCATGCCCTACAAAGAGATAGTATGTGACCAGTTAGCTCGGAAACCAGAGTCAGCCTAGACTTTATAAAGCGGCGTCTAGGCTAACACTTACAAATACAACCCTTTAATCCGCTTGAATCAAATAAATGGCGTCTTCGAACACTTTGTTACGCTTGCTGTTGACTGCGGTCAGAGCGTAAACATTACCTTTAAGGTCTTGCGCAAAAGACAAAATAAAGGGCAGTTTTCCATTGGTGGTTGGCTCACTCATTCGTATCTGAGTGTTAACCATGGACCAAGAGCCATTCTTTGACGGCGAGGCTACAAAAATTTGTCCGTCATTTTGGTCAAACCGCTTACTCCAATCACCAAAGATATATTTGCCATGCAACTTTGTGGAATTGGAACGGTTAACAAAACCACCTGCCACGGAAATACCTTTGCAATCAGTTGGTACGCCAGAACAGTTTGGGTATTCAATGATGGCGGGATTGATAGCTGACTTATCACAGTTGTCTTTAGAGGCTTGTGGATTTTCCCAGCTGAAGCAACGCATATGGCCTTCCACAATCGGCCACCCCATGTTCTTACCTTTTTCTATGATCTTGATAGATTCAAAGCTGTCCTCTTGGACGTCACCACAAAACAATTGTTTGCGTCCTTTGGTGTCAAAAGAACAGCGCCAGGGATCGCGCAAACCATAGGCCCAGATTTCGGGCAATGCTTGAGCCACCTTGACCATGGGGTTGTCAGAAGGAACCCGGTACGGCTTGTCTTTGGTGCTTTGTGAAACATCAATACGCAGAATTTTCCCGAAGTAGTTGTCCAGTTTTTGGCTGTTGTAGTTGGCTTTTTTTTCTGTCCACTCGGCTTTGTAGCCGCCGTCGCCCGTGGAAATGTAGAGCATTTGGTCTGGACCGAAGCCGATCCAATGCCCGTTGTGGTTGAAATTGGGCCAGGGCAATGAATGGACACGTTTGCCTGAATTGGGGTCTATGCGGTTTTTCGAAGTCTTGCTCACCACGAATTCTTCAACCACGTTCAGGTGGGAATAACCGTCTGGAGCGACAGTATTGTCTGACCCTAAGGGGGCAGAATAAGCCACATAAATTTTGCCGTTTTTCTGAAAGTCGGGATGAATGGCCATTCCCAAGAGACCAGTTTCGCTGTACTCGGAGTTAAAAGGAACAACTTTGGAACTCAGATCCAATAAGGTATGGGTGATTTTTCCGTCTTCCAAAACCTTTATCAGTCCCTCATGCTCCATGATGAACATGCGCGACTCGCCATGCGGTTGCACCATGGCCAAAGGCTTGTTCAAACCACCAACGACTTTCATTAGTTGGATGGGTGTCTCAGCCCATGCGTTGGAAGATAAAAATACGAAAGCTGTAATTAGCTTAGAAATTTTGGTGAAAGTCATAGAGGTATTTTGAGTTGGGTTGAAGAATCAGGCGTTGACGGGGTGTTCGTCTTCTGTGAGAAGGTTTTCTTTAGAAATTCGTCGTCTTTCTGTATAAAGATTCACAGCGCAAACCACCAACATGATTGAAAGGCCACCAAATTCTCTGGTGTTCTCGATCCAAGGTGCACTCGCCAACATGGATTGGGTCAATGAGTCGAAGTTGTGCTCGGTAGCCCAAGAAATCACTCCGTTTTCCACAAATAACAAATACGCTGCGTAGACTGTATAAACGGCAATATTAAAAATATTCAAACGCTGGGCGCTGATATCTTTGAATGCGTAAGCGCAAGATAAAGCTGACGAAAGATAAAGGGGCATCCAAAGATAGGGGTCTGGGTCATTCCATTGCAAACCAGCGCAAATCAGGAAAAGAGAAGCGAAAACCAGGTTGAAAACTTTGACCATCAAATTACTCACAAAGGTATGGATTGAAAATATTCTCGTAAAAAATGATTATAAGGCTTGAGCATAGAAGACTTTGCCTTGGCCGAGGTAGAAAACAGTCGCCCCAAAAGCCATACAGAAATTTGCTCTTGCCAATAAACCCTGCGACCGGCTGCGCCCGAACTTATAACAATTTGGATGTAGATCGGGTCTTGAATGCTCGCATTGAAGTCCTAAATTGATCAGGATAGTACCAACTGCTTGAGATGAACTTAAAGTGGGACTGCGCCTAACGTTAAAAGTATCGAGCTTAAAGATGCTTTTGTATTGAGGTTGATAAATAGATTGCCAAGAAAGAATTATGAGGAGGCTATCTTCAATTGATTCGGATGACAGGATAGATCCAAGTGAGTAGCTAAAAAATACCTCAAATTTCCGCTAAAACTCAAAGTTCAAATTTTGCTTTTGGGCGGCATATAGTCTTTACATAAAGCCAGCAACTCTGCAAAAGAATTCACTTGCATTTTGGCCAAAATATTAGCTCGGTATTTCTTCACCGTGTCGGCCATTACCCCTGCAGCCGAAGCTATGTGTTTGTTGCCATGGCCCGAAAGCATTAGGTCCAGCATATTTTTCTCTCTTGGGCTCAAGCTTTGGTAGAGATTGTCAACATGAAACATACGCTGTTGGTAGTCATGATGTTGGATATCTATTCTCAAACCTTTGTCAATAGCTTCGGTAAGTTGTGAATGGGCAAAGGGTTTCCATAAAAAATCGATTGCACCAAACTTCATAGCGTCAATAATTTCTTGGCTCTGACTTTCACCACTCATGTAAATAATTGGCAAGGCCCAGTCTTTTTCAAGTAGTGCTTTTTGCAAATCTAAGCCAGTCATTTGTGGCATGCGCATATCCAAAACCAAGACAGCTGGTGAACATCTGCGCGCTTGATTTAAAAATGATGTCGCACTGTCATAGCTGCTAACTTCATATCCAAGATGTCTCAACATATCGCCCAAATGCAAGCGAAGCTCGTGGTCATCTTCAACTAAAAAAACATTGCCTTTTGTTTGCATGATTCTCTTGATCGCTTTGATGGTATGTAGCTTTAAATATCTATTCGTTTTTAAAATTAATATTTAGATTCGCATCTATCGACAGTTCATGAGGTGACCGCGTAAAAACGCCCCTATTTGGGGATGTTCTATCAAGAGAAATCATGTGATATTACAAATTCGCTTTTTCAATGTTAAGGGTACTGTTATGGCACTTCATTTTGCATCAAATCCAGCCAAGGTCATTGAGTTTGGGCGTCTACTTCAAGAGACGCGCAACCGCCATGGCCTGTCGATTGAAGCCATGAGCAAGCGAGTGGGTATGAGTCCGGATCAAATTCAAGCGATTGAAGATGGTGACATTGATTATTTCAAACGAAGTACACAAACAATTATTTGGCATGCCCGTTTGTATGCCAAAAAAATGGGGATAGATTTACCAGAACTGGTGTTCAATGACATTAGGCGTACTTCTGCTACTTCCTCTCATCCTGCACAAAAGATTCCAGCATTTCTTTTGAAATCCATATCGAAATCCGAGACTGAAAAAAATGAGTATGGAAGTAGATAGTCTTAAAGCCAATGATTTATTCATCCCAGATGGGGTGACATTTGTTGTAACGATTCATGCGCCAGGGCTTGCTGAAATTAACGGTTCTGTGTCAGGTGATATGCACAACAGTGCAATAAGATAAATGAAATTCTTCCATTATCTGAGCCAGTGGTATTCAACAGACTTAGCTATAGATCTGGGCACTGCCAACACTTTGATATACGCAAAGAACCAAGGCGTGGTTCTCAATGAACCATCTGTGGTGGCCATTAAGCATTTGGCGGGAGCAGGGGGCAAAAAAAATGTCATTGCTGTAGGTAGAGAAGCCAAGTCAATGCTTGGACGCGTGCCTTACAGCATTGAAGCCATACGGCCAATGAAAGACGGGGTCATTGCGGATTTCACCATCACGGAGCAAATGCTCAAGCACTTCATCCGTACTATTCACTCTAATAGTATTTTGAGGCCAAGTCCTCGAATCATCATTTGTGTGCCATGCGGGTCTACGCAGGTTGAGCGCCGAGCCATTCGTGAATCAGCATTAGGCGCGGGTGCATCTGAGGTCTACTTGATTGAAGAACCCATGGCCGCAGCCATAGGTGCAGGTTTACCTGTTGCAGATGCCTGCGGATCAATGGTGGTAGATATTGGTGGCGGCACAACGGAGGTCGGGATCATCTCATTAGGTGGTATGGTCTATAAAGGCAGTGTCCGCATAGGTGGCGACAAGTTCGACGAGGCTATCGTCAACTATATTCGCCGAAACTATGGCATGTTGATAGGCGATCAAACTGCAGAGAATTTGAAAAAGCAAATTGGGGCGGCTTACCCAAGTGCAGACTACAAATCAATGGAAGTGACCGGTAGAAACTTGGCACTGGGTATTCCACAATCCTTCACCGTTTCAACGAATGAAATATTGGAGGCTCTCACTGATTCACTGAATGGTTTGGTGACGGCCATCAAAATCGCACTGGAAAACACCCCGCCCGAGCTCAGTTCGGACATTGCAGAGCGAGGTATCGTTTTGACTGGTGGGGGCGCCCTATTGCGGGATCTGGATAAGATGATTTCAGAAGAAACAGGCATACCCGTCCTATTGGCGGATGAACCGTTGACCTGCGTTGTCAGGGGCTGTGGCATGGCACTGGAGCGCTTGGAAGGGCTGGCAGGCATTTTCACTCGCGAATAATTTTGTCGATCTATCTTTTTTCCAGTTAATAAATTGTCCTAAATTGGTTTTAAGAAAATAACTGTTAACTGCAAATAATGAATCTGGACACCCAAACAACCATCTTCATGATTTGCTTCGTGTACCTCATATTACACGGAGCCATTTGGTTGGCTTTACAAGAATACAGAAGCTATCAGGTCAAGTTGTGGTGCGCCGCTGGCATATTCAGCGGCATGGCGGTGGTATTGCTGGCAATGAGGGGGCAGGTATCTGATTTTTTATTTTTCTATGTCGCCCAATTATTGATGTTGGTAGGTAACTGGGGGCGCATGGTGGCTTTACGTATGTACTTGTTGCCTGCACGACAACATCGCGTCTACAAGGCATACAAGCTTCTCAACATTGGCTACTTTATTTTGTTTGTTTACCTCATTCAATTTCAGCAAGCTGAGTGGGAAGCTTTGATTGTTTTCAATGCCTTTTATGCGCTGCTGTGTTTTGACTATTTCAGAATCGGAAAAAAACTCCAGAATCTGCGCGAATCTCTGGGCGCCAAACTGTTGATGTTGGGCGGGTTGATTTTGAGCAGCACTCTGGGTATTCGAGCAATTGGCGTATGGATGTCAGGTTCTATAGACGATATCTATGCACCTAGTTGGCATCAAGCATTAATGGTGATCGGGCAATTCATGTCTATCACGCTATGCAATATTGCATTTCTTCGAATATTTCTTGAAATTGCTGAACAAAAAAAATTAGCAGTTGCCCATGAATTGACCTTGACCAATGAACGGGCAGATGCCATACAAAGAAACAGCCTAGCTCTGAAAAAACTATTGGATGAACGTGAAGAAATCATTCGGCAACTGACGCTTTTTAACAAGACTGCAGGCATGGGCGCTTTGGTGGCCAGTCTTGCGCACGAGTTAAACCAGCCCCTGGCTGTGATTCAACTCAACGCTGACATGATTGAATTGGTTTTGAATGACCACGAGGCTAAATTAAACCAAGACACAAGCATTGATAAAGCAATGACAGGTTTGCGCAAAGCCAATCAAAGAGCAGCTACTATCATTTCAACGCTGCGCAACATGTTTGGCAATGGGCCCAAGTCAATTTCAGTGTTTGATTTCAATGAACTCGTCAAAGATGTTTTGTTATTGTGTCAATCGACTTTGCAAAGTCAATCAATTGATTTGAATTTGAACTTGCATCCGCAAGCTTTGAGCATGACAGGCGATAAATCACAGATGCAACAAGTCATTCTTAACCTGATTACAAATGCCAGCGAGTCGTTCCTGCCAACATTTCAAGGCGACAAACGCATCTTCATTCAAACAAGTTTTGTCAACGAGCGAATCCTTTTCACTGTGTCGGACAATGGGTGCGGCATCTCTCCAGACATTGAATCGCTGGTTTTTGAATTACTGCGAACCAATAAAGAAAGTGGCATGGGCATTGGATTGTGGCTTTCAAAAACCATCGTCGAGTCTCATGGTGGGCAGATTGGCTACACAACTGCTCTGAATGTCGGAACAAGCTTTCGTGTCGAACTGCCAAGCACCACCGGAACCATGTTTTTCTAGGATCACATACCAACCTATCAACAGCTTTTGACTCTAGTCAGCCTTGGTACCCGCTTGACGAATCACGTCGGTCAAGCGGGAGGCATCCTTTTTCATTTTTGCTTCAAACGCTGCGCTGCTGCCACCGATCAAATCAGCGCCTGCAGCTTGAATCTTTTCAACTATCTCGGGGTCTTTGAGAATCTTGTCGATCTCGCGGTTGAGCAGTTGCACCACCGCCGGGGGTGTCTTGGCAGGAGCCAGAATGCCAAACCAAGCAGTGATTTCATAATCCGGCAATGACAAGGCTTCTGCGACAGTGGGCACATGGGGCAACAGGCGCGATCTTTTCTGACCCGTGACCGCCAAGGCTTTGAGTTTGTTGGCCTTGACTTGCGGCAAGGCCAGGGGCAGATTGACAAAACCAATTTGCAGTTCACCGCGCAACAAATCCACCATGGCCTGCGAATTTCCTTTGTACGGAAAGTGCTCCATCTGTGTACCGGTTTTCAAACCCAATAATTCACCCGCTAAATGCCCCGAACTGCCGGCACCCGGGGAGCCGTAATTCAGCTGACCCGGTTTGCTCTTGGCCAGTTGCACCAACTCTTTGAGGTTTTGAACCGCCAAATCAGGGTGGACCACCACCACATTGGTGACCTCGGCGAGTTCGATGATGGGCAATAAATCGGTCATGGGGTTGTAGGGCAGTTGGCTGTACAAGGCCAAATTGGTGACCAAAGGCAAACCGTTGATCAACAGGGTGTAGCCATCGGGTGAGGCTTTGGCAACATAGTTGTTCCCAATGTTGGTGCCAGCACCTGGCATTTGCTCAACCACCACACTTTGTCCCAGCGCAGCAGACAGACGCGGTGCCAAGACCCGGGCAATCACGTCCGAGCTGCCTGTGGTGGCGGGAATGATGAGCCTGATGGACTTGCGCGGATAGTCTTGAGCCCACACTGTCGGATGAATGCTGGAACAAGCCATTGCCATTAAACCTAATCCAAGTGCGCGTCTGTTCAACATATCAACCTCTCAATTTCAATGGTGCTCTAACAAGCTGCCAAACCCAGCTTGGCGGTCTGTGATACCGCAACTGCGCAAGGCATGCCAGTAGGTGGCGGTGTTGATGGCAATGACGGGTTTGCCAAGAAAGAGTTCAGCGGCGGCGGCGAGTCTGATCATGGACAAATTGGTGCCGACTTGCACTATGGCATCTACATCATCACCATTTAGTTGTTTGATCGCATCGCGGCACATGGCATCAGTGCTGTGCGCAATTTGCACAGGGCTGGGGCGTTCAAAACACACATCACGCACCACAGTGAACCCGCAGTCTTGATAGAAGCGACGTACTTGGTCATTGGCCACTTTGAAATACGGCGACAAAAAAGCAATGCGCTTGACCTTGAGGGCGTTGAGCGCAGCTTCCGTCGCGAAGGAGCCGCACGAGACGCCCACGCCAGCGCGCTGGGTCATCATGTCCAAATACGATTGCGCCCCGGCGCGGCCATTCCAAAAAGTGGCGGCCGACATGCCCATGACCAAGTAGTCCATCTCACAGGTTTTCAAAATATCCACCGCATCCAATGTGGCTTTGTTGATGTTCTCCACCAGGGCCAAAAAACTGGCGTCGTCAGTGACGGGGTTATTGGGAATGGCGATGCGGCTGTAATGGTTGGTCACACCCGCAGGACGCAAGTCGTCGAAGTCCGGTTGCACAATCGTGTTGGTGGAGGGACCGAGTGTGCCGAATTTTTTTCTGTAACCCAAGTGGTCTGTCATGGGGAGTTTCCTTGCAGAGAATGCAAATGGGACAGCAGTGCATCACCCGTCATGATGTCAGCGTATTTTTGCCGCATGTCAAATAAATTGGCTTGATGCGGTTCCATGGCTCGGTCGCCCACAGCATCCGACACCACCACGGTACGGAAGTTGTGTTGCACCGCATCCACCACCGTGGCGCGCACACAGCCACTGGTGGTGCAACCGGTGACCACCAAGGTGTCTACTTGGTGAAAGTGAAGCCAGTCTGCCAAGGCTGTGTTGAAAAAGGCGGAAGCCCCTTGCTTTCGAACCACCCATTCGTTGGCAATGGGCGCCAGTTCAGTCACAATTTGGCTGCCGGCAGCATGCTCGGTCAAGGCCTGTAAAGCATTGACACGGGTGGCAAACAGGTTGCGGTCTGAACCATCCGCTTCAAACACCACGCGTGTGTGCACGACAGGCAATTGCCAAGTCCTGAACGCTTTCAACAAGGGAACGGTCGCTTGCACCGCGTCTTCGATGGCTGGTCCACCGAGTTGATGCGGATCAACGAAGCTGTTGACGAAATCCACCATCAGCAGGCAGCAACGCTGACCGATGCCTGTGGTGCGGCCAAAGCCTTGGCGTTGGTAAATTTCTTCGGTGTTCATGTCACGGTATTTGTGAATCAGCTTTGGCATGCGCTTGGTCAAAAGCAGTCACCCAGTCAAAACCCATGAGCTTTGAAAAAGCAGGGAAGTCATACAGCGCGGAGTTCACACTGGTGCTTGAGCGCGTTTCTTTCAGGGCGGTGTACACGAGCTCAAACGCTTTGGCAGCAGCCAAAAAAGCGGTTGCCGGAAAAATGGCCAAACCGTAGCCAATGGCTTTTAGCTCTTCAAAACTCAACACCGGTGTTCGTCCGCCTTCCACCATGTTTGCCACCAAAGGCAGGTCAAAACTGCGGCCAATCTGCTGCATTTCTTCCACCGATTCGGGGCTCTCCACAAACAAAATGTCTGCACCGGCTTTGGCATACAACTCGGCACGCCGCAGCGCTTCATCCAGACCCAGAGTGGTGCGGGCATCAGTGCGGGCAATAATCAAAAAGTTGGGGTCCGAACGGGTTTCCACAGCCACGCGGATTTTGTCGGCCATGTCTTGTGCGGGCACCACACGACGACCCAGCATATGACCACATTTTTTGGGGAATTCTTGGTCTTCCAATTGGATGGCGCAGGCCCCAGCTGCTTCATAGCCACGCACGGTGTGCATCACATTCAATAAGCCGCCGTAGCCAGTGTCGCCATCGCAAATCATCGGGGTTTGGGTGATGCTGGTGAACTGAGTCACCCGGTTCACCATGTCGCTGTAAGTGGCCAAACCAGCGTCGGGCATGCCCAAATAAGACGCCACAGTGCCATACCCGGTCATGTACAAGGCATCAAAGCCCATCTGATCGGCCATTTTGGCCGACACCATTTCAAACACGCCAGGTGCCACGACCAACTGACCTTGGTTCAGTCTTTGTTTGAGCAAGGCGCGGCGTTGTGTGTGCGAGAGGGTGGAGATACCTTGTTTGATCATGTGATGGCCTTTGCGCGCTCGAGCGCATCGAGCATGGACGACTGACGGATATAAGCATGTGCGCGAACTGGGTCCATGCTGAGTTCGCGCAGTGCTTGTTGGTTTTCTTTTCTTTTGATCGGATCGCGTTCTTCAATGTCACGCTTGTTGCGTGCCGTGCTGGCATTGATGTAGTCAATGGCGATGGTGCGGCGCTGTCTTTCGTACCTGTCGAGTAGCGCGTCCGGTGCACCTTCTCGCAAAATCGCCAGTAACTTTTCGGTGAGATTCATGGCGTCATGGATGCCACCATTCATGCCCATGCCGCCCAAGGGATTGTTGATGTGCGCCGCATCACCTGCCAACAATACCCGCCCATGCCGAAAGCGTTGTGCCACGCGTTGGTGAACTTTGTACAGGGTTCGGTGATGGGTTGAATAGGCCTGTGGTTGTGGCAAGAGATTTTGTAATCTGGCTTGAACAGCTTCATCGCTCAGAACAGCTTCATCCGATTCTTCAGCCTTGGTAGGAAACAAAACGCGCCACAAGGCAGGTACGCGCAACAAGACACACCATTCGTGCGGATCCGAGCAGTAATTGACATAAGACAGGCGAGGCAAATGATCGGCAAATTCAAATTCAGTAGACACCACTAAAAACCGTTCAGGGTAGGTGAACCCCTCGAAATCGATGTTCAAACTGCGCCTCACCGCGCTCCAAGCGCCATCTGCGCCAATCAGGTAATCCGCTTGCAGGTTGCGGGCTTCATCTGCCTGAGTGAAAGCCACCGCAACGTGATCGGCTGTTTGACTGACTTGTGTGACTTTGGCATCAAACAGCAACTGCACATGAGGCATTTGATTCAATTTGGATTGAATCATCTGGGTCAATTTCCACTGTTCGCATTGCAGCCTGAAGGGGTGATCGGTATCAGGCGAAATCAGGCTCATGTCGAACTCCGCAATCACGCCTTCTTGCCTGTCTCGTTGCTGGGTGTACCTGGCCACCAAGCCTTGCGCGATCAACTCGTCAGTCAATCCAAGTGGGGCCAACATGTCGAGGGTAGGAGGGTGAAAGGTGGATGCGCGCAAGTCTTGGTTGAGGGCGGTCGCAGATTCAAGCACGGTGACCTTCACGCCTTGGTTGGCCAGCAGCAATGCACTGACCAAGCCGACAGGTCCAGCCCCCGCGATCAGCACATGGGTTTGATTGGAATGCATACGAATTAATGTTTGATAAAAATATTATTTTTCAGAATTCAAAGAAGTCAATGGGGTGAATCATTGGCAGTAATGGAAAAAGCCCCAGCATTTCTGCAAGGCTTTTTGAAGTCCCTGACTTGGTCTACATGGCTGCCACCACTTTGCAGAAATCTTGGGGACTGATGTTGGCATAACTGCCTTTGACATGGGTGACGACGGAGGCATCTAAATCAGCTTCAATATTCAAGGTGAAGGTGAACTTGCCAGTGTGGTTGACCGTGTTGTTGAATACCAGCGGAATAGTCACTGAGTTCGTTAAACAATCACGGCGCACTATGCTCATTTCGATATGCCCACTTTTGGCCAGACTGCGCAGGTAAGTTTGTTGCGCATCGTTCAAGCCCTTTGACAACTCAGGCGACATTTCTCCACCGTTCAGTGCCCGGTAAACCACATAAATATTTCCTGTGTCGGTCAACTCGTCTTCGGTGTACTGGGTGGCCAGGTCTTCCTCCACCGCATAGAAAATGTCTTCCAACTGAGCTATTAGGTTCGATTGATGCAGCACCATATCGATCAACTTTTGGATCATCCGATTCTCTAAGTCTGGGGGCACTGGTCTCATATCAGACATTCATTTGGGATAGTGCATGGCTATTGTTCACACTTGCCAATCGACATTACACCTTCTAGTTGATTCGGGTAATGCCTGAAGACGTAGCGCCCGTCTTTGGCAATTTTGATATAGCCTTTGTTGTCAGATGGGTTGAGGACGACATAGTTGCCTTCTTCATCCCATTGCAATTTAGGCAGTTTGTAGTTGTCGAAGAATTCTTTGAAGCTGGGTGGTGCAGTGATTGCCAAGACGTTGGATTTGAACTCCATCTTGAAACTGGTTGTGGGGATTTTTGTTCTTCCGGCGCAATTGACATGCACATTCGAGCAAAACACAGTTTCTTCAGGCACACAAGTCAGCTGCTTGGACGATTTGAGCAAAGCAATAGCATCCGTGGTTTGCGCAAATGCTGTTTGACAGCCGATAAATAACAAAAAAACCAAAGAGGCGTTCACATATTGCATCGATGAGGTGGTGTTGACGAACATATGTAAGCCCTTTATTGCATTGTTAAGTAGTTAGTATCTCTGCGCATTTTGCGTCTGTTGTGAGTGGACACTGCTTTGTACATGTTGTCAACAATGGGTATCCTTTGACAATGACCTTGGTAGATTATTAGCCATGATGTTTCCCACATACTTTATGCCTCAAGCGCTCGGAGGTTCTATACTCAAAAGTAAATAAACGCACATCCGAGTTGATCAGCAGGGCTGGATCAACAGTCATGTGAAGACTGAACTAACAGGAGACCCACTATGAATGCACCAGCAGACGCCGCGATCATGATTGAACGCCACCAGAAACTCGGAGATGGCGTGTCTCCCGCTTTGCCGCAACCGCGTCAATTCAACAATGTGCAAGAGGAGCGATTGCACCGCAAACAAATGCTGGCAGCAGCATTTCGTTTATTCTCACGTTTCGGTTTTGATGAGGGCGTAGCTGGTCACATCACCGCGCGCGACCCAGAATTTCAAGACACCTTTTGGGTGAATCCGTTCGGTGTGCATTTCAGCCAGATCAAGGTGTCCAATTTGATTCGGGTTGATCACCACGGCAATGTGGTTGATGGTTCGCTGCCTGTCAATGAAGCCGCGTTTGCCATTCACTCGCGTATTCATCAGGCGCGCCCGGATGTGGTGGCTGCCGCACACACACATGCACCGCATGGCCGCGCTTGGGCCACATTAGGCAAACCTCTGGACATCATTTCCTTGGACGCCTGTGCTTTTTACAAAGACCACGTGGTTCACAACGATTTCGAAGGCGTGGTGCTGGAAGTGGATGAGGGTGATCGGATTGCCAAAGCCTTGGGCAAAAACAAAGGTGTCATTTTGCAAAACCACGGTTTATTGACCGTCGGCGATTCGGTGGAAGCCGCCGCCTGGTGGTACATCGCCATGGAGCGATGCTGTCAGGTGCAATTGATGGCTGAGGCTGCTTCGCATGGCAAGCCTTTGAAGATGGTCACCCAAACCGCCGCCGAGCAGGCTTTCCCGATTGTGGGTTCGTCTTATGCAGGATGGTTCCAGTTTCAGCCTTTGCTGGCGCGTATTTCTCAAGACCAGCCGGACTTGTTTGACTGAACTTCCGAGGTTTACTTTCTCGTCAAGAAAAAAGCGCCCTATGGGCGCTTTTTAAATCAGATCAAGTGTGAATTTCAGAATTTAATACCAACACCTAAGTTGTATTGCGTGATACTGGCTGTGCCACTGGATGAAGTGTAGCCAGCTGTTGCGTAAAACATGTCTGTGAACTTGTAATTCATACCAACATTAAAGGAGTTGAAATAGTTGGATCCCAAAGAGGTGTATGTGTATGAGCCGATGACATCTACAGGGTCGGCAATTTTGCTCCTCACACCAAGCGCCACTGCATAGCCAGTATTGGTAGATGACTGTGTCATGGACGAGTATGCCAAAGAGGTGAATGCATCTGTGTTAGCTGCAATACCCATGCGGTATCCCAAGCCTAAATTGGAGCTTTCTATAGAAGTGGAACCTGAATGCGTCAAACTAGCATAAGACCCCAAAGCATAAATATTGTCAGTAATCAAAAAAGCACCATTAGTTTGGTACCCGGTAAAGGTGACTCCGCTCACTTCGAAGCTTTGGTAGTTAATGTCAATTTTGTTGTAGTCAATTCCGGTCTCAGATTTGCCTGGTTCGTTGGCAAAAGCGACACCAGACAATGCTGCGATGACTGACATTACTAAAATATTTCTCATGGTTTTCCCTTTGAGTGTTATTGATAAATTCACCAATGATGATAACTTTAAAAGAACGAATAAATGAAACCAATAATCTATGCAAATAGATAAAGTAATGATTAAATTAAAAAAATAATTTAATAAACATCACTATTTAATGATTGATTGGCTAAAAATTAAACTTTATAGACGATGTGATTAAGACACATCCGAATCAAGCAGCCCGTGGCGCATGGCCAGCAAGGTGATCTCAGACTGGTTGGTGAGTTGCAGTTTTTGTTTCACTTTGTACAAATGAGTACCGACGGTGGACGCAGACAATTTCAGCGTGTCGGATATTTGCGCCACGGACTGGCCGCGTGCCAATTGCATGAACACTTCAAATTCTCGCGGCGACAATTTTTCGATTGGACTTTCATCGCCGTCCAAATCCTGCATGGCCATGCGCTGCGCAATCACCGGGTCAATGAAGCGTTTTTTCTGTGCCACCAAACGAATGGCGTCAATCAACACTTCAGGCGCGGTGCGTTTGGATAAATAACCCAGCGCACCGGCTTGCAAGGCGCGTTTGGAATAGCTGGTGTCCTCGTGCGCCGACAAAGACAAAATGCGCGCTCCGGGGTCTTTGGCGATCATGCGTTTGATGGCTTCAATGCCACCCATGCCCGCCATGGCGATGTCCATGATCACCACATCCGGGCGATGGAGTTCATACATTTGCAATGCTTCTTCGCCACTGGCGGCCTCAGCAATAACTTCCACATCGTCCCAAGTTTGTAGCAAGACTTTGAAGCCGCTGCGCACGACCGCATGGTCATCAACCAACATCAATTTCAATTTAGCCATGGGTGTGATTGTGGCTGAGTGGCAAAACCGCGTACACACGAGCGCCATGGGGCGTTAAAGGTTCAAACACCAAATGACCGCCTAGACCTTGCGCACGTTCTCCCATACCCACAACCCCAAAGTGGCCAGATTGCTGCCAATCTGTGGCCGGGCCCTGGCCGTTGTCTTTGACTTCCAGGTGCAATTGACCATCAGCAGCGTTCAAAGTCATATCAATTCGTGTAGCTTGTGCATGCCGCAATGCGTTGGTCAGTGACTCTTGCATGATGCGGTAAACCGCAGTGGCCAGATTGTCTTCCAGTGTGTCTAGAGCCGTATTGATGTTCAGCGTGAGTTGGATGTCCGGGTGTCGGCTGCGGGCTTCTTCCAGCAAATCCTGCAACGCATCCTGCAAGCCGAAACGGTCCAGTGCCAAAGGACGCAGCTGGGTCACGAGTTGATGCACTTCGTCGTAAATCGCGTCCGCACAATCCATCACCATTTGCGCAGAAGATTCGATCTGGCTGTCCACACCTTTGGCGCGGTGCGCGATGGCCATACCCACACTTTTGATGGCGGTGACTTGTTGTCCCAATTCATCATGTAATTCGCGGGCGATCTGTCCGCGCACCTCTTCAATCCGCGCTTGAATCACTTGCGTGAGTTCGCGGTTTTGCGCCAATGCATGTGTGGCTTCCCGCGCTTTTTCTCTGGCCTCTATGCCTTCTTGCAATGACTGGGTCATGGCGTTGAATGCCTGTCCCATCATTTGAGCTTCACGGCCGTGCATCTCGGGCAAGCGGGTGTCGTAGTCGCCGCTGCCGACCTTCTCTAGCGCATGAACGACTTGTTGAATCGGTTGCAATGCACGACCGACCAAGGCGTACACCATCAAAATCACCGCGATCACCCCCGAAAAAAGAGTGATCAGCATGGGCACAAAATCATCCCAGCCGTCGAGCACGGCTCGCGAGGGGTCAGCCCGCACTATCAAGCGGCCTTGAGCCAGTTGAATCTGGCGAGATCTGACCGATGGTGAGACGATTTGGCTGTACCAACCAGGCGCATCACGTCCGGCTTTGTAGACCGGCGGCGGTGAGTGGTAGATGACATTGTTTTGCGCATCCAGCAATTCAATTTCGTTGGCTCGCACGCGTCCGAGTTGAAGCAGAAATTGCTTCATGTCATCCAGGTTGGCTTGGCTGTTGGCCGCTTGCAATCGTGACAACAATTGCGTTGCCACCATGTTGGCGCCTTCCATTTCATCGTCCACACTGCGTCTGGTGTCCTGCAATTGCATGCCTATCAACAGAGATGCAAAACACAGCAGCAACACACCGATGATCAAATTGATTTGAAGACGCAAGGACATGCCGTGTCAGCCTTGATTAGAAAGTTGTTGCACCATGTCTTCGATGGCTTTCACCAACACGCCGGTCATGGGTTGTTCAAATGGATTGTGACCCGCGTGATCCACCAAGGTCAGTTGGCTCTGCGGCAAGGCTTGGTGCACTTCCCAAGCAGATTCGGGGCGGCAAATCCAGTCGAGTCTTCCATGCACCAAGGTGACCGGCAGGTCACCCATGCCAGATAAATGTGTGAGCAAACCATCGCGCTGAAAAAAACACTGGTTGATCAGGTAATGGCTTTGCAAACGGTATTTGGCAACCAGTGACTTTGCCTCCTTGGTGCCAGCTGAGACGGCGGCAACAGGCGACACACTGCGTTGTGTCAATGCATTTTCCCAAGCCTGCCAAGCCAGAGCCAGGGACAAGACTTCTTCTTCAGTGTCTTTCAAAAAACGTTGACATACATACTCAAGCAGTTTTTCCGGGTTTGCCGAATGGCAACTTGCAGCCAAACTTGCCCAAGCGTCCGGCATGCATTGACGGGCGTCATGGAAAAACCAATGCAAATCTGAATCGCGGGATAAAAACACGCCGCGAATGATGGCGCCCAGACAAACAGCGGAATGCGCGCTTGCATAAGCCAAACCCAAACCGCCGCCCCAGGAGCCGCCGACCACCAGCCAACGATCAATGCCTAAATGCTGGCGCAGTCGTTCCATGTCTTGCAGCAAATGCGCTGTGGTGTTGTCTTGCAGTGGATCAACCGCTGTGCTTCGACCGCAACCGCGCTGGTCGAACAGCACCACCCGTGTGGTGCCGGGATTGAACAATTGACGGTGTTTGGGGCCGCAACCGCTGCCCGGGCCGCCATGCAAAAACACCACCGGCAAGCCTTCAGGTGAACCGCATTCCTCAAAATACACAGCATGACCGGATTCGGTAGGTAAAAACCCGTTCCTGTAAGGCTCAATCGGCGGGAATAAATCAGAGGTGAGCGAGGTCGACATAGAACCCGATCCTAGTCTGTTTAACCCGCCGGGCTGCGCTTACTGGGCATCATGCGTACAAACCCTAGTTTGAACTACAGATTATCTTGAGGGCAGATTCCATGTCCTGACGATAGGCGCGGAGGGGCTCATGCGGCATATTACATACCTGTGTTCGGAATGTCTCTGTACACGATTGGCCGTGATCAGCGGCGTCCTTTAGGAGATACACCATGAAATGGCAAACACCTGCAGCTAGCGACATGCGTTTCGGTTTCGAAATCACCATGTACATCGCTAACCGTTAATTTGACGGTGGTCTGTCGGGGCAACCCGGCAGACCTTT
>CANHLD010000016.1 GCA_947461325.1 Comamonadaceae bacterium | reverse complement strand
TGGTCTTTGGATGTGGCTTCTTGCCATTGGCCGTTGATGTAGTGTTGGGTGTAGCTGATCATGTGAAATTCAAAGGTTGTTTACAGGCTAAAGCCATTGTAGAGCCCGTATTTGGTTGGCTTTGCTGCTCTTGTCGTTTGAAGGCACGCTTGGAGCGGCGACCGTCCCGGCTTGGCGTGAGCACATCAGTTAAAACAACGAAGCCTAGACGTGAGCACATCAGTTAATGAAGGACATCAATACCATGAAGACAACAAAGTCTTGGCTTGAGAACGTCCGCTAATGCCAACCAAAGGTCAGTCATGCGCTTGATGCGCCCACAGCAAAAATGCTTCGCGGTCTTCACGCAATAGATTGACCACTTGGCCCACCGGCAAGCAAACCTTGGTCGGCACATGCCCAAAGGGCAAACCAGTCAACACCGGCACCTTCACGTGGTCGCGCAACCAACTCACTACCGTCTCGAGCTTGTAGCCTTGGTCATGCTTTGTCAATTTGTAATCGGTGAACTGCCCCAACACAATGGCTTGTTGTTTGGCCAGTACGCCAGTATTTAACAATTGCGTCAACATGCGTTCAATACGGTAAGGGTGTTCGGCCACATCTTCCAAAAACAACACGCCCTTCTCTACCGCCGGAAGGAAAGGCGTGCCGATCAAACTGCACAGCACACTCAAATTGCCGCCCCATAACTTGGCGTCTTCAGCCAGCATGGTTCGCTTGGGTAAGTGCGCCAAGTCAGAAGCGGGCAAGCGCCAACCGGCACCTTCTCCCCTGCCCTGGGCCATGTCGTCAAAACAGTCTTGCATGATCTCGTCCACCTCCTGTGCCCCAAAATCTGCACAGGCATGAGGACCGGCCCAGGTGATGACGCCGGTCTTTGCCAAGACACCCATTTGCAGCGCCGTGAAGTCGCTGTGACCCACCCACCGCATACCTTGCTTGATGGAGCTGGCAATGGCTTTGTAGGGCAAGTGCTTCATCAATCGGGTGATGCCATAGCCACCGCGTGTGGGCATGGCTATGTCAGCGCCACTGGCGGCTGCACGTGCAATGGACAACACCCGCGCTTGATCGTCGCCTGCAAAACGCTGCTTGGTGCTGAGTGCATCCGGGTCAAGCTCGACATCATGGCCCAGTCGACCCAAGTGTTTGACCGCACGTCGCAAAGCAGCCTTGTCGCGCACTGCGCCCGATGGTGAATAAATATAAATGTGCATGAAAGATGAACCACCCTTTGTGTCAAAGAAAATCAAACCAAGCCGTTGTAATCACGTCAAAACTTACTGTGTGTGCGGATGAAAGCAGTGCAATGCTTGCCGCGCAACATCACGGCCATGCTCTTGCACAAAATGGCCGGCATGTGGCAGCAAAACAGGTGGCGGGCAAGCACGGATGCTGGCGTGCAATTCGCGCATCACGGATTCACCCAACACCGGGTCTTGCTGGCCGATAAACATCAAGCTGCGCCCTTGCCACTGCTTTTTAAAAAACGCAGCGGCTTGGCGGGAAATCTCGGCCCCCGGGCTGTCCAAAGATGACGGCACCATGGCAGGAAAAGCCCGCAAAGCTGCACGGTGTCCTGCGTCTGGAAACGGCACGTTGTACGCGGCGCATTCATCAGTGCTCATCTGCGGATTGCCGCGAGCAAACAACTTGCCCACATCAAACAGTGGTTTGTCTGCGCACATCTGCTTCCAAGCCAGAAAGCCCTGGCTTAAGGGCTGCTCGCCTGTTGCAATCAGTGTGTTCATCACCAACAGAGACTCATAGCGCCAGGGTTGCGCCATGGGCAAGGTCAGACCAAGAATGCCACCCCAATCTTGCACCACCAGATGTATGTTGCGCAAATCAAGCGCTTCAATGAATTCGAGCAACACCTGACGGTGCCACTCAAAAGTGTGTGCGCTGTCTTTTTTCGGTTTATCGCTTTTGCCGAAACCCGGCATGTCGGGCGCCACCACGCGGTGACCGGCCGCCAAAAAGACGGGGATCATGTGCCTGTAAAGATAACTCCATGCAGGGTTGCCATGCAAACACAGCCAAGTCACTTCAGCATCAGCGGGGCCCTCGTCCAAGTAATGCATGCGCAGGCCATTCAGTGAAGGCAATTCACTGATGTAGTTCGGTTGCCACGGGTAATCAGGCAACCCATCAAAAGCACTTTCATACGTTCGTACGGCATCGTCGCGCAAGCGAGTAGCCATGGCCCGTGATTTTTGTGCAGCCCGTTGTTTATTGAAAAATGTTTGCAAGGGTTTTGCACATTCATCCGACATCACACCGCCTAAGTTAACGGTTTGGTGATTCAACTGTGCTTGGGCAAAGACGTTGTGCACCGAACCAGCCGCACCGGTTTTGGGCTCGGCTGCACCCCAAACCACTTTACGCAATCTTGCATTTAGCATGGCACCAGCACACATGGTGCAAGGCTCCAACGTGACATACAGGGTGCAATCGTCAAGTCGGTAATTGCCCAGTAAGCGGGCGGCTTCCCGCATGACCAACACTTCAGCATGGGCGCTTGGGTCATGCAAAGACACGGGAGCGTTGTGGGCTTGTGCCAATACCTCTCCGTTTCGCACCAACACCGCACCGACCGGCACTTCGCCTGCCACGGCCGCCGTGTGTGCCTGAGCCAGAGCCAGTTGCATGAAATGCTGATCGTTCATGCGCCGCAATGTAACCCATGCGGGCGAGAAAATCAGTCGCGTTGATAACTCAGCATCCGCCCGCGGTAGGGCGTGTCATCGCTCAAAGGGGTGTGCAAATCCGTTTGTGTCATGACAAAACCGTTATGGTGCATGGCTTTGTGAAATGGCGCGCGGTTACTGCGGTTCGGGTCAATGATCAACACTTTCGCATGGGGCGCAGCATGTCGTTGAATAAATCCCGCGAGTTGTTGTGGATGATCACGTTCATACAGCACATCGCTGCCAATGATCAGATCAAACTCACCCAAGAGCGGATTGGCGCGCTCCCAATGCCCGCTGATATATGGCAAGGTGTGCATGTCGTTGAGCAGCAAATTGGCATTCAAGAATCGTTCTGTATAAGGGTGATAGTCGGAGGCGGTGACAGTACCGAGTCGCCGGTGAATCACTAGACTCGCCAAGCCCAAGCCGCAACCAATTTCAAGAATTCGAAGATTGGCGATTGGCCAAGTTTGCATCACATCGGCCATTTTGCGAGCCGATGGCCACACCAAGCCGAACAAAGGCCAAGTGGCTGAGGAAACGCCTAAAGCCAGGGCGATACCTAGCGGGTCATGGAATTGTTGTAAATCGAGTAGTGAACGTATGTTCAGTGAAGCGCCACCGTCAATGGCGATGCTTTGATGTTTGACCAAATAGCCCAATCCGGTGTCGGACGGGCTGGCGGTCAAAACCGTCTGCGACGTGGCCCGCTTGGTCCCTTTCCTTCGATATGCCTGAAGGTGATTCGACCTTTTGTCATGTCGTAAGGGGAGAGTTCCAAGGTGACTTTGTCGCCGGCCAGGATGCGGATGTGGTGCATGCGCATCTTGCCTGCGGTGTAGGCCACGAGTTCGTGGCCGTTGTCCAAAGTGACACGGTAGCGCGAGTCAGGAAGCACCTCGCGCACCATGCCGGACATTTCCAGCATTTCTTCTTTGGACATCAGCGGCCTTTAAGCTTGCGGCTTAATCGGCTGACTTGATGTTGGACGCTTGCAGGCCTGTGGGGCCGGTGGTCACTTCAAAGCTAACGCGTTGACCTTCTGCCAGGGTTTTGAAGCCTTGGTTCTGGATCGCGGAAAAATGGGCGAACAAATCTTTGCCGCCGTCTTCGGGTGTAATAAAGCCAAAACCTTTGGACTCGTTAAACCATTTCACTGTACCTGTTGCCATTTATTGCATTTCTTAAAAAAAAGGGAAGCCCCCCTCGGGGTCGAAGGTCAGAACAGGCGATGAGACGAAGGGAGAAATACCTATGAGGGCAGAACTAAAAACGAACTACAACGACATAAACTGATAATCGAAGCCCGACTATGCACTGTTTTGAGCAATAAAGCAATCTTTATTTCAGTTATCGGCTAATATCCTGTCGATGAGTGATATACGCGTACTGAAACAGGTGTTGAAACAACACCGCACCATCGCCGTCGTAGGCTTGTCGGCTGACTGGTTCCGCCCCTCCTACTTTGCGGCCAAGTACATGCAAACCCATGGTTACCGTATCGTGCCGGTCAACCCCAAGTACCCCAGCGTCCTAGACGAAATCTGTTACCCGAGTCTTGTAGACATTCCTTTTCCCGTCGATATCGTTGACGTGTTTCGCAAACCCGCTGACACACCGGCCATCGCACAGCAAGCAGCAGACATAGGCGCGAAAGTTCTGTGGCTGCAACTCGGTGTGGTCAACGACGAGGCAGAGCGCATCGCTGAACAAGCGGGCCTGACTGTCATCATGGACCGATGTGTCAAGATCGAACATGCCCGTCTGTTCGGCGGCCTCGGTTGGTTCGGTGTCAACACCGGCGTCATCTCGGCTCAACGTCAAATCCCACCTCAGTAAACAACATGGCAGATCGCACATTCGGTTTTGACACGCTCAGCCTGCACGCCGGGCAAATTCCGGACGCCGCCACTGGCAGCCGTGCCGTTCCCATCTACCAGACCACCTCCTATGTGTTTGACAGCGCTGAACAAGCCGCCAGTTTGTTCAACCTGCAAACTTTTGGCAATGTGTATTCACGCCTGTCCAACCCCACGGTTGCTGTGCTGGAAGAGCGCATTGCGGCTTTAGAAGGCGGTCGCGCTGCTGTGGCCACTGGCAGCGGGATGGCGGCGCAGATGATTGCCTTGCTCAATGTGTGCGAGGCCGGTGACCAGATCGTCGCAGCCAAGACTTTGTATGGTGGCACGCACACACAACTCGGTGTGAATTTCAAAAAACTGGGCATTGAAACGATTTTTGTCGACGCTTCTGACCCGCAAAATTTCGCACGTGCTATCACGCCCAAAACCAAAGCACTGTATGCAGAAACATTGGGTAACCCGTCCTTGAACGTGCTGGACATTGAAGCTGTGGCCGCGATCGGCAACCAAGCCGGCGTGCCACTGTTTATCGATAACACCTTTGCCAGCCCTTACCTGTGCCAGCCGTTCAAATGGGGCACCGCCATCAGCATTCATTCCGCGACCAAATTCATCGGCGGGCATGGCACCACCATGGGCGGCGTCATCATCGAGTCGGGCAAATTCCCTTGGGACAACGGTCGCTTCCCCAGCATGACCGAGCCTTCCCCCGGCTACCACGGTGTGCGTTTTTATGAGACCTTTGGCGATTTTGGTTTCACCATGAAATGCCGCATGGAAGGCATGCGTACTTTCGGGCCCGTGCTCTCTCCATTCAATGCATTCTTGCTGCTGCAAGGCGTAGAAACTTTGTCTTTGCGGATGGACCGGCATTGCAGCAATGCGCTGTCGGTGGCCAAGCATTTACAAAAACACCCCAAAGTGGCCTGGGTGAACTACCCAGGCTTGGCAGATCACCCGGACCACGAGTTGGCGAAAAAATACATGCCAAGCGGTGCCGGTGCGGTGCTGACCTTTGGTGTCAAGGGTGGCGCTGCAGCGGGTCAAACTTTCATTGAGAACGTACAGTTTTTATCGCACTTGGCAAATATCGGGGATGCGAAAAGCTTGGTGATACACCCTGCTTCTACAACGCACCGACAACTGTCTGAAGAGCAGCAGATTGCAGCGGGTGTGCCGCCTGATCTCATACGCCTAAGTGTGGGCTTGGAAACGCTGGACGACATCATTTGGGATATTGAGCAGGCCTTGGATAAGACCTGACATTCTCAAAAGTCACATCACTTCAGGCCGACCCGGAGGGGGTGTTTTTTTCCAGCGAAAGCCTTTCAATTACAGTGATGTGCTCACGCCATGTCGGCTCGGTCGCCGCTCACCGCCTACGGCAACGTTCGCGTCGGCCCGACCGCCATGTCGTTTGTCCGCTCGCTTTTTTCTCCAACTGCATTTCTGCTTGACACACAAGCTTGCCTTAAAGGTAAATAACACCAATCACTATGAGCGCGATCAAACTGTACTTGGTCAGCTTGTACACCTTGCGGTTCCAGTTCTTAAATGCTTTGCGCTTTTCATCAGCGAGAAAATGCCAATGCGTCAGCTTATTGATGGCTCCGGTTTGATCACCTGAGTCGTTGGGCGAGCTGGCCGCCGACATCACCACCCGACTGAACCAACGATTCAACGAAGTAACCCAAGCAAACATTGACGGCCGCTCCACATCGCAAAACAAAATGATGCGGTTAATTGTGGTCTGGTTATGCGCTTCGTGGATATAGGTTTCGTCGAAAACCACGCCCTGCCCATCGCGCCAACTGTGTCGCTCGCCATCTACTTCGATGTAACACGCATCATCATTGGGCGTGACCAAACCCAAGTGGTAACGCAATGAACCGGCATAAGGATCGCGGTGCCGGTTGAGCTTTCCACCGGGCGGCAATTCTGCAAACATCGCGGCTTTGATGGTGGGTATGCTTTTCAATATCGCCACACTTTGCGGACACAATTCGGCAGCCGAAGGATGCGAAGCGTCATACCACTTCAAATAAAAACGCTTCCACCCGTATTTGAAAAAAGAATTAAAGCCTATGTCGTCGTGTTTGTCCGGCGCCTTGATGCGCTGCAACTCAGACAAATGCAAAGCCTCATCGCGAAACACCTGCCAATTGTCTTGCAGTTTTTGCAATTCAGGCAGTTCATTCAAGGGCACGAATGGTTTGGTAGTGACTTTGGAGCACCACACCATCAAAGCATTGATGGGCGCCAAAACCGCAGAGTGGTCAAGAAACACTTTTTGCCAAGTAGCACGCACACGTCCTCTGTAATGCCCATACAAAATGGTGGATACCCAGAGAATAATCAAAGCCCATTTCATAAATTCGCTTATTCCCACTCTATCGTCGCTGGAGGCTTGCTACTCACATCCATCACCACTCTGTTGATACCGCGCACTTCATTGATGATGCGCCCGGATACTTTCTTGAGCAAACCATAAGGCAGTTCTGCCCAGTCAGCGGTCATGAAGTCGCTGGTGATAACGGCTCGCAACGCCACCACGTAATCGTAAGTACGTCCGTCGCCCATCACACCTACAGACTTCACCGGCAGAAAAACAGCGAACGCCTGACTGGTGGCTTCGTACCAATTGCGTGGCGCTTGCGTACCACCGAATGCCACGGCTGACACATCGCCCGTGAACGGCGTGTTGCGAAGTTCTTCTATAAAGATGGCGTCTGCTCTGCGCAATAAATCCGCGTATTCAGATTTCACTTCGCCCAGAATGCGCACACCCAAACCAGGCCCGGGAAACGGATGGCGGTACACCATGTCGTACGGCAGTCCCAAGGCCACGCCGAGCTCGCGCACCTCGTCTTTAAACAAATCGCGCAACGGCTCTAAGAGTTTCAAACCGAGTTGCTCAGGCAGGCCGCCGACATTGTGGTGGCTTTTGATGGTGACGGCTTTTTTGCTTTTCGCGCCGCCACTCTCGATCACGTCAGGGTAAATCGTGCCTTGCGCCAAATATGTGGCGCCTTTGTGTCCACCATCGCCCGCTTTGAGTTTGGCGGCCTGTTCTTTGAACACAGTGACAAATTCAGCGCCGATGATTTTGCGTTTGGCCTCGGGGTCACTGACACCTGCCAATTTGCCCAAAAACAAATCGCTTGCATCTACACGGATGACGCGAGCATGCAATTGACCTTCAAACATGGCCATGACCGCGTCGCCTTCGTTCAGACGCAGCAAACCGTGATCGACAAACACACAGGTCAGTTGATCGCCGATGGCGCGGTGTATCAAAGCGGCCGCTACCGAAGAATCCACACCACCGGACAAACCCAAAATCACTTCTTCATCGCCGACTTGTGCGCGAATACGCGCCACAGCCTCTTCGACATAGCCTGTCATCACCCAATCAGCGTTGGTGCGGCAAATGTCCAGCACAAAGCGATGCAACATGGCTTTGCCTTGCACCGTGTGTGTCACCTCAGGGTGAAATTGCACGCCATAGAAATGCCGCGCTTCGTCTGCCATGCCCGCGATTGGACAACTGTCGGTGCTTGCCATCAACTTAAATCCGGGAGGCAGTTCTGTCACCTTGTCGCCATGACTCATCCACACTTTCAGCATGCCGTGGCCGTCAGTGGTGGTGAAGTCTGCGATGTCTTTCAACAAATCGGTGTGGCCGCGCGCGCGTACTTCGGCGTAACCGAATTCACGTTGATGCCCGCTTTCCACTTTGCCGCCGAGCTGCTGCGCCATGGTTTGCATGCCGTAACAAATACCCATCACAGGTACGCCCAACTCAAATACCAAGGACGGTGCACTGTCGGTATCGTCTTCGTACACGCTGGCGTGGCTGCCAGACAAAATAATGCCTTTGAGCATGCCGTCGGCTGCGTAATCACGCAGCCATTCGTTGCTCACATCACAAGGATGGACTTCGCAATACACATGCGCTTCGCGCACACGCCGCGCAATCAATTGCGTGACTTGCGAGCCGAAATCGAGAATCAAGATTTTGTGGTGTGACATGGAAGTTCAGTAATGCAGACAGTCGGCTAACAGCGAAATCAATCCGCGCGGTAATTCGGCGCTTCCTTGGTGATTTGCACATCATGCACATGGCTTTCACGCATACCGGCTGCAGAGATTTCAACAAACTCGGCGCGGTTACGCATATCGTCAATGCTGGCGCAGCCGCAATAACCCATGGCAGCGCGCACGCCACCGGCCATTTGGTAAATGATGCTGACCATCGAGCCTTTGTAGGGCACGCGGCCTTCAATGCCCTCGGGCACCAGTTTGTCGGCGTTCGGATTGCCGGTGGTGGCCTCTTGAAAATAACGGTCGGCGCTGCCCTGCTGCATGGCGCCGATGCTGCCCATGCCGCGATAGCTTTTGTAGCTGCGGCCCTGGTACAAAATAATTTCACCCGGCGCTTCTTCGGTGCCTGCAAACATGCCGCCCATCATGATGCAGGATGCACCTGCGGCAATCGCTTTGGCAATGTCACCGCTGTAGCGTATGCCGCCGTCGGCAATCAACGGTACGCCGCTGCCCTGCAAAGCCATAGCCACGTTGTCAATGGCGGTGATTTGCGGCACACCGACACCTGCAACGATGCGAGTAGTGCAAATAGAGCCCGGGCCAATACCGACCTTGACCGCATCTGCACCCGCTTCAGCGAGTGCCAATGCAGCAGCCCCCGTGGCGATGTTGCCACCCACCACGTCGATATCCGGGTAATTTTGTTTGACCCAGCGAACCCGCTCGATCACGCCGTGGCTGTGACCATGTGCCGTGTCCACCACAATAGCGTCAACCCCGGCACGTACCAAGGCCTCCACGCGCTCTTCGGTGCCCGGCCCCACGCCCACAGCAGCACCCACGCGCAAACGCCCTGCGCTGTCCCGCGCAGCGTTCGGGAAACTGGTTTGCTTGGTGATGTCTTTGACCGTGATCAAGCCTTTCAGCTCAAAAGCATCGTTGATCACCAGCAGACGTTCTAGCTTGTGTTTGTTCAACAGCGCTTTGGCTTGCTCAGGTGTCGTGCCTTCAGGCACGGTGATGAGCCGCTCGCGCGGGGTCATGATGTCTTTGATCTGCAAGTCGTAGCGCGACTCAAAGCGCAGATCGCGATTGGTGACGATGCCGACCACTTTGCCCGCGTCGCACACCGGGAAACCGGAGATACCCAACTCGTCAGACAAGGCCATCACCTGACGCACCGTGTGGTGCGGCGTGATGATGACAGGATCCAGCAGCACACCGCTCTCATAACGCTTGACTTTGGCGACTTCGGCGGCCTGCTCTTGCGCGGTCAGGTTTTTGTGGACGATGCCCATACCGCCCTCCTGGGCAATGGCAATCGCCAATCGGGCTTCAGTGACCGTGTCCATGGCGGCAGACACCAGGGGCAGGTTCAGCAAAATGCGGCGTGAGAACTGGGTGGAAAGGCGGGTGTCCTTGGGCAGGACCTGGGAGTATGCGGGGACCAGCAACACATCGTCGAAGGTCAGCGCTTTGCCGAGAAGGCGCATGAGGTAAATCTCCAAAAAATAGATTCTACCGATCTCGCCATCGCGGCTTTTAAAACACTTGCAAGGGCGACCAAATTAAATAGAAAAGAATACAAATTAATTTAATAACCGGGTTTCGCGCCTGCCCTGCGTTTGGCAAAAAGACCGGCGGTTTTGGCACCCTGCTTTTGAAAACGCTCGCGTCTGGCCACTTTGGGGTCAACACGTAACGGCCTGAGCACTTCGAGTCTGTCGCCGTCTTTGAGAACATACGTGTGCTCAACCGGTTTGGCCCAGACCGCGATTTGCCAGTCCTGGTCCGACTGTGACGCATACAAGTTGGATTGCGTGCTTAAAAAAAACAAAGCTTGATCAACCGTAGGCGCTTCGTTGATGACCCACTCAAAGACGTCAAGTTGTCGGGGGGCCACTGACACCGCAATCTCAATTCTCATCGCTGGTAGACCGCCTCAGCACGCTTGACGAAGGCATCCACCAAGGTGGACGCTATCTTGTCAAACACCGGCCCGACGATGGCGCCGAACACGGAATCGAAACTGTAAGAGAGTTTTAATTCAACCCGGCAGGCCTGCTCTTCGCCCAGCGGTATAAAGTCCCAGACACCGGTCAGGTGTTTGAACGGGCCGTCAATCAAATCGAGTTTGACCTGGCGTCCATCGATATGTGTGTTGGAAGTGGTGAAACTTTTATGCAATCCGCCGAAAGCCATGCTTATGCGAGCCGTCATGCCGCTATCGATGGTGCTGAGAATCTCGGCCTTGTCGCACCAGGGAAGAAACTGCGGATAAGACGGCACATCCACAATCAAATCGAACATTTCACGGGCACTGAACCAGATCAACACAGACTTCTCAATGGTTTTCATAGAATGCAGTTCATGCCACACTGGCGTTGCGGGTGATTGTAAAGAACCCCGTTGTATTCTTTTTCTCAATTATGGCCAGCAAAACTGCACCCCAAACACGTATCGCGGACAACAAAAAAGCCGCCTTTAACTACTTTTTCGAGGAACGCCTGGAAGCAGGCATGGTGCTCGAAGGGTGGGAGGTCAAGGCCGCGCGCGAAGGTAAAGTGCAATTGACCGACGGCTATGTGGTGATTCGCAATGGCGAGATGTTCGTCATCGGTTGTCAAATCAATCCGCTGAAAACTGCCTCCACCCACGTTAACCCCGACGCCATACGGTCGCGCAAACTGTTGCTTCACAAAGAGGAAATCCGGCGTTTGATCGGAAAGGTCGAGCAAAAAGGCTACACGCTGGTGCCATTGAACCTGCATTGGAAAAACGGCCGCATCAAATGCGAAATCGCATTAGCCAAGGGCAAAGCAGAGCACGACAAACGCGACACCATCAAGGACCGCGAAGGCAAACGCGAGGTTGAGCGCGCCATGAAACAGCGCACCCGGTGAACTCACTCTAACCAGCTGGCACGCCCTGCTTCCATGACTAAGCGTTGATCGCAACGCCGACTGAGCGCCACGTCGTGCGTGACCAACACCAAGGTGGTGCCGAGTTCGCGGTTGAGTTCAAGCATCAGGTGCATGATGGTTTCTCCCGTGGCATGGTCCAGGCTGCCTGTGGGTTCATCAGCCAGTAACAACTTTGGATTGACCACGAACGCACGAGCCAATGCCACGCGTTGCTGCTCACCGCCACTCATCACCTTGGGGTAATGGTTTAAGCGCTCAGCCAGTCCAACACGCGCCAATATGTCTTTAGCCACAGGTCTGGGGTCTGGATGTCCTGCCAACTCCAAAGGCAACATGACGTTTTCAAGCGCAGTCAAAGCAGCCAACAGTTGAAAGCTTTGAAACACAAACCCAATGGTCGAGGCGCGCAATGCAGCCCGCTCGTCTTCATTCAACAAAAAAATATCTTGTCCGGCCAAATGCACCGTGCCTTGGGTAGGTGTGTCTAAACCTGCCATGATGGCCAACAAGGTGCTTTTGCCAGATCCGGATGCGCCCACAATCGCCAGCGTTTGCTGCGGATTCAAGGTGAAATCGATATCGCGGAGAATGTCCAATGTGCCGGTGACATCAGTCACCGATTTGAACAAATGAGAAACAGCAATCAGTGGTGAGGACATTCCGTGAGATCAGAGTTGCGACGCAGGGACTTTAACTTGCAAACTTTAAGCTTGTTGGCACTGGGTCTTTCACCCGCTTATTTACATGCCAACACAAAGCCCAAAATCCTGGTGGTTGGCGATTCTTTGAGTGCGGAATACGGCATTGCGCGGGGCGCCGGGTGGGTGGCTTTGTTGGCGGCTCAACTCGCCATTGATAAACCTCAATGGGAAGTCGTCAATGCCAGTATCAGCGGCGACACCACCTCGGGTGGATTGGCTCGATTGCCAGCGCTATTGAACCAGCACGCGCCCAAAGTGGTGATCATTGAACTCGGCGGAAATGATGCGCTGCGGGGTTTTTCTTTGAAGGTGACGCAAGACAATTTGACGCAAATGATTGCGGCATGCCAAAAAATCAAAGCTGCAGTGTTGTTGGTCGGTATGCAAGTGCCGCCCAACTACGGCGCGCAGTACGCTCAAGACTTCAGCCGCATGTTTCAAACCATCAGTCAAAAACAAGGAACGCAACTGGTGCCCTTTCTGCTCAAAGGTGTTGCTGATGCGCCAGACCCGACGGCCATGTTTCAGGCGGACCGTATTCACCCTAAAGCCCAAGCCCATCCCCTCATACTTGCCAATGTCTGGCCAGTTTTGAAAAAAATGCTCTGATGGCTGCGCACCCCATCAGCCCTGAAGACGCTATTGCGCGAATGTCCTTGCCCGCAGATGCAGGGGGCTTTAGCACCATCATCGATGCGCGTACCGAAGATGAATTTGAACTCGACCATTTACCCGCAGCAGTCAACTGGCCTTCACTAACCAACGAAGAAAGAATTCGCGTTGGCACTTTGTACAAACAAGTCAGTCCGTTTGAAGCAAACAAGGTAGGAGCGGCACTGGTAGCGGGCAATATTGCGCGACATATTGACAACCAAGTCATGCCTTTGCCCAAAACCTGGCAGCCGCTCCTCTATTGCTGGCGAGGCGGCAAACGCAGCGGCTCGCTGGCGCTTGTATTGGGTCAGATCGGTTTTCGAGTTTGGCTGATAGAAGGTGGCTACAAGGCGTTTCGCGCGGCCATGGTTCAAGATATTGCCAAACTGGTGAGCCATCTGAAATTTCAAGTCATCACCGGCCCAACAGGTTCGGGCAAAACCCGTTTGCTACACGCTCTTGCTAAAGCAGGAGCGCAAGTACTGGATCTGGAAGATTTGGCGAAACACCGCAGTTCCGTATTGGGACGCATTCCGAGCCACCCTCAGCCCAGTCAAAAACATTTTGACACCTTGGTGTGGGACGCATTGCGCCAATTTGATCCGCAACAAACAGTGTTTGTCGAAGCAGAAAGCAAAAAAGTAGGTAATGTTGCTGTTCCAGTGTCACTGATGGATGCGATGCGACAAAGCCCTTGTATTGATCTTCAACTGAGCGACGATGAACGCGTGCAGTTGCTGCTGGAAGACTATGATTTTTTTGTCAAGGACTTGGCCTTGTTCAGCAAGCGACTTAGCTTGTTGACTGAACTCAAAGGCAAAGCTGTAGTGAATGCATGGCAAGCCCAATTGGATAGCGGGCAACTTGAACTGGTGGTCAGAGATTTGTTGGTAGGACATTACGATCCGACATACGCAAAATCTGTGGCGCGCAATTTTGTGAAATTCCCACAAGCCTTTTCCGCGCCTTTGCAAAACCGGCATGCGCCATCCATGCAGTCATTGGCACAGACCTTGGTGAAGCAATTTGCCTAACCGATGGTTGCCAAGGCTTGCGCCAAATCCTCGATCAAATCGTCTGAAGATTCAAGACCAATAGCGAGCCGAACAAAACCGCCTTGCATCAACTCTGTGGGTGCGTGTTGACGCATTTTGCTCAAGTCGTAGGGCACAACCAAGCTGATGGGGCCGGCCCAACTAAAGCCCAGTTTGAAGAGTTGGAGAGCATTGCAAAAACGGTCGACTTGCGCGTCGCTGATGGTGGGGTCAAACCGCAAACTCAGCAAGCTGGCCGCAGCTCCACCCGAATGAACATCAGTGTTTGCAAGTTCGCCTGCGGCACACAGGTCGCGCCAGTGCACATGCCCGGGCGAGTGCGTGACAGCTGGATGCAACACCTGCGCAAATGCAGCTTGCTGCAAACACCATTTCGCGACCCGGCGACAACTCTCGTCTTGCGCCAGATAACGCATGCGGATGCTGGGGAGCGAGCGCAACACCAACTCCGCGTCATTGGCACCCACACCAAAACCCAGTCGCATATGACTTAGCTTCAAGCGCTTGGCAATGGCGTCATCACAGGTGGTGATGCTGCCCATCAACACATCACCGCCGCCGCTGGGGTATTTGGTCAACGCGTGCACACTCACATCCACACCACCCGAACCACTGGAAGACGGCAAGAAATCAAATGGCTGAAAAGCCACGCCTGCTCCCCAAGTGTTGTCCAATGCGCTTATCACTTGCTTGTCGCGACAGACCGCAAGCAACGCTGGTAAATCAGGAAACTCTAAGGTGACTGAGCCCGGGGCTTCCAACCACACCAACCGGGTTTGCGGCCCTATGGTTTCTGCCAGATTTTGCGGGTCCATGGGGTCGTAATATTGATGGCTGATTCCCCACTGCGCGAGTTCCACTTCCGCCAATGCTTTCAACGGACCATATGCATTGTCCGGAATCAAAATCTCATCTCCACATTTAAGCAATGCCAAATTCACTTGTGCCAATGCAGCCAAACCGCTGGGCAGCAACACGCAATGTTTGGCACCTTCCAACTGGCACAAACGCTCTTCTAGAGTGAACGTAGTGGGCGTGCCATGCAAGCCGTAGGTGTAACCGGTTTTGTCCAGCCAATTGCGCTCGCGCATGGCTTTGACATCGGTAAAAAAAACTGAAGATGCTTTGTGCACCGCGATTTGCGGTGACACAAAATCCCCCGGTGCCTGGTAGTTGTGGTGAATGAGCGCGGTATCAGGCTTCATGCCTCAAACTCGCCATTTCTCCAGTAGATGAACTGGGCGCATCGTGTCATAGGCCTCAAAGGGCTGGTGTATCCACGGGTTGGTGGGTAAATATTCCACCGAGAAATCAGGCGTGAAAGATGACACGCCTTTGGTCCAGATGACAGCGCTGCGCAACTCGGTGATAGGCGCGTAATTATTTTTTAACATGTCAATCACGGCATTGAGTGTGTGGCCGGAGTCGGCCAAATCATCTACCAACAACACACGGCCGGCAATCTCGCCCTTGGGAGTTGTGATGTAGCGGGCGATATCCAGATGGCCTTGCACAGTGCCGCTTTCAGAGCGGTATGAACTGGTAGACATGATGGCCAAGGGTTTGTCAAAAATGCGAGACAACACATCGCCGGGTCGCATACCGCCTCGCGCTAAACACAAAATGGTGTCGAACTGCCAACCAGATTGATGGATTTTGATGGCCAATTTTTCTATCAGATTGTTGTATTCATCATAGGACACGTACAAATGTTTACCGTCTTCAGTCAACATGGCAATGCTCTCAGTTCAAGGTTGAAATGGATCACGGATGAGAATGGTGTGGTCCCGGTCCGGACTGGTAGAAATCATGTGTATGGGCACACCGGTGACTTGTTCAATGCGCTTTAAATAGGCCTGTGCCTGAGGCGGCAGTTTTTGGTAATCGGTGATGCCAACGGTGCTGTCAGTCCAACCGGGCATCGTCTCGTACACGGGTTGGCAATCGGCAATGTCTTCAGCGCCGTTTGGCAAGATATCTGTATGTTGCCCATGCAATTGGTATCCGGTGCAGAGTTTAAGTTCACTCAAACCGTCAAGTACATCGAGTTTAGTGATGCACAAACCAGTCAAACCATTGACCTGCGCACTGCGTTTAAGCAATGCAGCATCAAACCAACCGCAGCGGCGATAGCGACCTGTCGTGGTGCCTTTTTCAGCACCCACGGTGCTCATATGCCACCCAGGTGTGCCTTCCACATCCCAATCCAACTCGGTAGGAAACGGGCCGCCCCCGACCCGGGTGCAATACGCCTTGGTGATGCCTAAGATGTAATGCAACATGCCGGGTCCGACACCTGAACCAGCCGCGGCATTACCGGCCACGCAGTTGCTGGAGGTGACAAAAGGATAGGTGCCGTGGTCCACATCCAGCAAGGTGCCTTGCGCACCTTCAAATAACAAATTGGAACCGCTGATATGTGCTTCATTGAGTTCACGGGAAACGTCAGCCATCATGGGTTTGAGCAACTCGGCATGACGCATAGCTTCATCAAAAACCGGTTGAAACTGCACTTCACCATTGACGACATAAGGTTTGAGAGCGTCACCGAATGTGAAATTACGCGAACCCAAAAACGTAGTCAATACGTGATTGTGCAAAGCAAGTAATTCGCTCAATTTGGCAGCGAAGCGATCCGGGTATTTCAGGTCTTGAACACGCAAAGCACGGCGTGCAATTTTGTCTTCATACGCCGGGCCAATGCCACGTCCGGTGGTGCCGATTTTTTCTGCGCCGCCTTGCTCTCTCGCGGCTTCACGAGCCACATCCAAAGCCGCATGGAAGGGCAATATCAAAGGACAGGCCTCGCTGATACGAAGACGAGAACGCACTTCAACACCAGCCTTTTCCAAGCCTTCAATTTCTTCAAACAATTTCCCTGCAGACAACACCACGCCATTGCCGATATAGCAACGGATGCCCGGGCGCATGATGCCACTGGGAATCAGATGAAGTGCAGTTTTGACACCATTGATCACCAAGGTGTGTCCGGCATTGTGGCCGCCTTGAAAACGCACCACGCCTTGGGCACGTTCAGTGAGCCAATCTACCAACTTGCCCTTGCCCTCATCACCCCATTGGGTACCTACCACCACCACATGTCTTGACTGCTTGGTACTCATAAATATGTTGTCTTTGTTTCAGTTGTTATGCAGGGTTCGCAGCGTCCATGCGCCATGGTCATCAAACAATTCTCGGTCGCAGAAAAACTCATCGACTTCGCTGTCGTGTCCTGGCAGCAAACACACCACCGTGTGACCCTCGCTACGCAGTTGGGCAATGGTTTTGCTCAGTAGCGCATCCTCACGCCAAGGGGCGCGAATAGCGGCCTGAGGCTTGGGGTGTGGCAACAAGCCAACCAGTGCTTTGATATCCAGACTGAAGCCTGCGGCTGGCCGCTTGCGTCCAAAAACAGCGCCTACTTCGTCATAGCGTCCACCACGAACCAAAGCATCGCTGGATTCAGGAACAAACACTGAAAATCGCGGTCCGCTGTAATACGCATAGCCTCTCAAGTCCGCCAAGTCGATACTGACGGGATGCTCAGCATGTGAAGCCAACCATTCGAGTTCGTCGAGGGCATTGAGCACTTGCGGCCAAGCGGCAAACTCAGCACGGGCTTGTTTCAGTATGCTGATGTCACCATACATTTGCACCAAAGCCTGCAAGGCTTTGCCAAGCGCTTGCGGCAGATGGCGACTGAGTTCCCGCATGCCGCTGACATTTTTGTGCGACAAAGCTTCTTTGATGCTTGCAGACAGTTCGGGATTCACGGCATGGCCTTTGAGCAGTGCAGGCAAAATACGTGCATGGCTCAAGTCCACATGAAAATGCGTCAACCCTGCGGAACGCAAGCTTTGCATGGCCAGTTGCAGTATTTCCAAATCGGCTTCAAGTCCTGCATGTCCGTAAATTTCAGCACCC
>CANHLD010000015.1 GCA_947461325.1 Comamonadaceae bacterium | reverse complement strand
CGCCATCGTGCAAGCCAGGGAAATGCACACCGGCTTGAATCAACAAAGGCACGCCAGCGTGCATCATGAACGCCACCGGCGGGTTCACCCATTTCATGGAAGGACTGGAGCCCGCAGGCAAGTCGGTAGTGCGGTGCGCGAACTTCCCACCGACCGGACGCTGATTGCAAAACGCAGCAAATTGCGCGCGTATGTCTTCGCGGCTGAGTTGTGCAAATTGCCGCATGCAAGCCAACCAATCGGTGGGCCATCCCAAAGTTTCAACCAACTCGCGCGGCAAACCGAACGGCAAATCGAAACCGCCTACCCAAGGGCCGGGGGAGAACAGACATTCGCTGAAGTTTTGGAGAGTTGAAAAAAACTGTAATTGTTTGAGCACCACACGCTCACCTGCGGCTTCACCCCAGGCAACGACAATTTGTTTGCGTTTGGACGGGCTGCTGCTGAAGTCGCAGCCAAGCAAGCGTGTCATAGGCGGCACTCAAAGGCTGGCAAGCCCGTCATGCATTAACTTTTTTGCGGGATCAGCGCTAAAAATTCGCGCCGCAAAATCGGGTCTTTGAGGAAAGCGCCGCGCATGACCGAGTTGATCATGCGGCTGTCCAAGTCTTTGACGCCGCGCCAAGCCATGCAGAAATGCGAGGCTTCCATGACCAGCGCCAAACCATCAGGACGGGTTTTTTGCTGTATCAAGTCAGCCAGTTGCACAACCGCTTCTTCCTGAATTTGCGGCCTGCCCATCACCCATTCAGCAAGTCTGGCGTACTTGGACAAACCGATGACGTTGGTGGTTTTGTTCGGCAGTATGCCAATCCAGATTTTGCCGATGATGGGACAGAAATGGTGGCTGCACGCACTGCGTACCGTGATCGGGCCCACGATCATGAGTTCGTTCAAACGCTCGGCGTTGGGAAACTCGGTGATCTCAGGCGAACTCACATAGCGCCCGTTGAACACTTCTTTCACATACATCTTGGCCAGACGTTTGGCCGTGTCAGCGGTGTTGTGGTCATTGGCTGTGTCAATCACCAAGCTCTCGAGCACGGCTTTCATTTTGTCTTCAACTTCATCAAGCAAGGCTTCGAGTTCACCGGGTTGAATGAACTCGGCGATATTGTCATTTGCATGAAAACGTTGCTTGGACGCCAGCACCCGCTCGCGGATTTTGACGGAGACAGGCACGCCTTGGTCTGCTGAAGATTTGCTCATGGTGTCAGGCCACTTTGACGTCGAGGTTGCGCAAACGGATGTGCAATTCGCGCAGCTGTTTTTCATCCACCAGCGACGGCGCTTGTGTGAGCAAACACTGGGCTCGCTGGGTTTTGGGAAAGGCAATCACATCGCGGATGGAATCGGCGCCGGTCATCAAGGTGACGATGCGGTCCAGGCCAAAGGCCAAACCACCGTGGGGCGGCGCGCCGTATTGCAAAGCGTCCAGCAAAAAGCCGAATTTGATTTGCGCTTCTTCAGGGGTGATCTTCAGTGCATCAAACACTTTTTGCTGTACGTCAGCGCGGTGGATACGCACCGAGCCGCCGCCGATTTCCCAACCGTTCAACACCATGTCATAGCCCTTGGCCACGCATTTTTCAGGCGCAGTGACCATCCAGTCTTCGTGGCCGTCTTTGGGCGCGGTGAACGGGTGGTGCACCGCGTTGTAACGCTGGGCTTCTTCGTCGTACTCGAACATGGGGAAGTCAACCACCCACAATGGCGCCCAACGGTTTTCCAGCAAACCTTGCTTTTTGCCGAACTCGCTGTGCCCAACTTTCAAGCGCAGTGCGCCAATGGCGTCGTTCACCACCTTGGCTTTGTCAGCACCGAAGAACAACAGGTCGCCATTTTGTGCACCCGTGCGTTTCAATATTTCAGCGATGGCGGCATCGTGGATGTTTTTCACGATAGGTGACTGCAAGCCGTCGCGGCCAGCGGCCACATCGTTGACCTTGATCCACGCCAAACCCTTGGCGCCATAAATTTTCACAAACTCGGTGTAGCTGTCAATTTCGCCGCGGCTCATTTCGCCGCCGTTGGGCACTCGCAAAGCGACCACGCGACCGCCCGGTGTGGTGGCCGGTGTGCTGAAGACTTTGAAATCCACATCAGCCATGATATCGGTCAACTCGGTGAATTCGAGTTTGACGCGCAAATCAGGTTTGTCGGAGCCGAAGCGGTGCATGGCTTCGCTGTAGGCCATGATGGGGAAGTCGCCAAGTTCAATACCCAGTGCTTCCACGAACACGCCTTTGATCATGTTCTGAAACAAAGCGCGGATTTCTTCCTCGTCCATGAACGAAGTTTCGATATCGATCTGGGTGAATTCAGGCTGGCGGTCGGCGCGCAAGTCTTCATCACGGAAACATTTGGTGATTTGGTAGTAGCGGTCAAAACCCGAGACCATCAACAATTGTTTGAACAACTGCGGTGACTGAGGCAGTGCGAAAAAGTGACCGTCGTGCACACGGCTGGGCACCAGGTAATCACGCGCACCCTCGGGCGTACTCTTGGTCAGCATGGGCGTTTCAATGTCAACAAAACCATTGGCGTCCAAAAACTTGCGCACTGCCATCGCCACTTTATAGCGCAGCATCAGGTTTTTTTGCATGTAAGGACGGCGCAAATCCAGCACACGGTGTGTCAGACGCGTGGTCTCTGACAGGTTGTCATCATCCAACTGGAACGGCGGCGTCACTGACGGGTTTAACACCACGAGTTCATGGCATAACACTTCAATCTTGCCGCTTTTCAAATTGTCATTGGTGGTGCCATCCGGACGCAAGCGCACCAAGCCTTTGATCTGAATACAAAACTCGTTGCGCAGTTCTTCGGCCTGTTTGAACATCTCGGCGCGGTCCGGGTCACAGACCACCTGCACATAACCTTCACGGTCTCGCAAGTCGACAAAAATTACGCCGCCGTGGTCGCGTCTGCGATTGACCCAACCGCACAATGTGACGGTTTGTCCTTGGAGGGCCTCGGTCACCAAGCCGCAGTAATGAGATCGCATTGCCATGGTCAAAATTCTTTCGTTACAGGTTTCTTAAAGGGGCAAGCCGCCAAAGGCAGCATGGTTCAGGGTGGGTTTTTCAAAACAGGCTGGTCCAGGGACACCGCGCCCATGGAAATCACATAAGTCAAGGCCTGATCCACGCTCATGTTCAACTCGACCACGTCGGCAGCCGGCACCATCAGAAAAAAACCACTGGTGGGGTTGGGGGTAGTGGGGACGTAAACATTGATGTAACCCGGACCCACGTGATTCGCCACCTCACCTGTGGGCGTGCCGGTTTGAAAGGCAATCGTCCAAGCGCCTTGACGTGGGTATTGAATGAGCACGGCTTTGCGAAACGCATTGCCATTGCTCGAGAACAAAGTGTCAGACACTTTTTTGACACTGGTGTAGATGGATTTGACGATGGGAATATGCGTGAACAATTTGTCCCATTGCGTGACCAGCCAGCGCCCGGCGACATTGGAGGCGAAAGCGCCGGTGCTGATCAGCACCACGAACACCAAGACCACGCCCAGGCCGCGTATTTGAAGCAAATGCTGCAAGGGGTCGCTGACGGCCAGCGGCAAAACGCTGCTCAACCCATAAAGCACGTTGGCAAAAATGCCGTCCATGGCACCGACCAACCAACTCAACACCCACAAGGTGATAGCTAACGGCAGCCAAACCAGCAGTCCGGCAAATATGTATTTTTTAATGTTCATGGAGGCCCATGCGGGTCAATGGCAAGCGCAAGACGGTGCGCAAGCACTGGCCGAGGCTGCAGGTGTGTCGGTTTTGGCCGGCGCATCCGCCACGGCGGTTGAGGTTGAATCCGCGCCTGCCGCAGGTGCGACTGGTGTGCCACCACTTTTGAAATCGGTGGCGTACCAACCAGACCCTTTGAGCTGAAAGCCGGGGGCCGACAATTGCTTGGAAAATGACGGTTTGCCGCATTGCGGGCATTCTGTCAAAGCCGGATCGGAGATTTTTTGCAAATGGTCTTTCGCGAAACCGCAAGATCCGCATTTATAAGCATAAATAGGCATGGTGTTACCGCTTAGTTAAAGAGGTTTGACAAAGCCACAGATTGTATGCTTTTATCTTCTGCGATACGCTTTTCAAACCGACCCCCCTATTTCATTACATATACTTAGGATCCTGTCGTTTGTCACAGGCTAAGTCTCGACCTTCCACCTACTCATTTGGAGTCATCTCATCATGTTCCATCGCTTTTCATTGGTACTCATAGCCGTTTTGGCGGTTGCCGCCTGCGGCAAGAAAGAAGAACCCAAGGCCGCAGCTCCCGCCGTTGCTGTCAATGCCGAGGAAAAAGTTCTGAATATTTACAACTGGCCGGACTATGTCGCCAAAGACTTGGTCGCCAATTTTGAAGCTGAAACAGGTATCAAGGTCAACTACCAGACCTTTGAAAATAATGAAGGCTTGCAAGCCAAATTGGTGGCCGGCAACACCGGCTACGACATCGTGGTGCCAGGCTCGGTGTTTGTCAAAGCCCAAATCGACGCCGGTTTGCTCAAGAAACTGGATAAATCGCAAATCGCCAATTACAAAAACCTCGACAGCGGTCTGATGGGCAAACTGGTCAGCGTCGACCCGGATAACCAATACGTGATTCCTTGGGCATGGAGTTTCACCACTGTGGCTATCAACAAGGCCAAGGTTGCCAAAGCACTGGGCAGCACACCCATGCCCGAGAACGCTTGGGACCTGGTGTTCAACCCCACTTACACCAGCAAACTCAAATCCTGCGGCATTGCTTACTTGGATTCACCCACTGAAATTTTGCCGCCCGCCCTGCACTACATCGGCAAAAAAGCCTACTCAGAAGACGCGGCTGACCACAAAGCGGCCGGCGACATGTTGGCCAAGGTTCGCAAAGACATCCGTTTGTTCTCCAGTACCATGATTGACGACCTCGCAGGCGGCAAAGCCTGTGTGGCACTCGGCTGGGCCGGTGACTTCAACCAAGCCGCTGCACGCGCTGAAGAAAACAAAAGCGGCATACAAATTGAAGTTCTGCTGCCTAAAACTGGCGGCTTGATTTTCTTTGACACCTTGGCTGTGCCAGCCGATGCCAAGCACCCAAACAACGCCATGGCATTCATCAACTATTACTTGAAAGCTGAAGTCTCCGCTTCTCAAACCAACGAGTTGGGCTATCCCACAGCCAACAAAGCCAGCGTGGCGCTCGTGACACCTGAAGTGGCGCAAAACAAAGCGGTCTTCCCAGACGAAGCCAATCTGGCTTTGCTGGTGCCACCGGAGGCTTTGGGCAACGCCACACGCGAGTCCATGACTGCGGTGTTTACCGGCTTCAAAAAAGGCAAATAAAGCCATTGGCACAGGGCGAGACAACTCCTATGCATACGCCTCGCCTTGTGTCATCACTGTCTCTGGCTGCGTGAGACCGTGAAACTATTCACTTATTGGAACCAGCTCTCTTTGCGCTACGGCCGGCATGCGGTGTTGAGTGTGCCTTGGTTTTGGTTACTGCTGTTTTTTGCAGTGCCGTTTTTTATATTGCTTCGCATCAGCGTGACCGACATGGGCGAAGGTCTGGATCCGTTTGCACCTTTGATCGAATCTCGCAACGGCCAGGTGATGCTGCATCTCAAACTGGCCAACTATGTGTCCTTGTTCAAAGACACAGATACCGGTTGGCTGCAAACGCTCTACACCGAGTCCTATCTGTTGTCTCTGCGTTACGCGCTTTGGACCACCTTGCTGTGTTTGTTGTTGGGTTATCCGTTTGCCTATTTTTTGGCGCGCAGCCAACCGGCTGTCCGCACCCTGCTTTTGTTGATGGTGATGCTGCCTTTTTGGACTTCTTTTTTATTGCGTGTTTACGCATGGAAAGGTTTACTGACTGAACAAGGCATCATCAACCATCTGTTGATGGCGCTTGGCCTAGTGCAAGAGCCCGTGCAATTGCTCTACAACGATATATCTATGTTGATCGGCATGACCTATGTGTATTTGCCGTTCATGGTGTTGCCCTTGTATGCGAATTTGGTCAAGCTCGATGGCCGTTTGCTAGAAGCGTCGCAAGATTTAGGTGCCACGCCATGGGAAACCTTTTGGCTGGTGACTGTGCCGCTGAGTCGCTCGGGTGTGGTCGCCGGCTCCATGTTGGTGTTCATTCCTTGCCTAGGTGAATTCGTCATTCCCTCTTTGCTAGGTGGTGCTGAAAACCTGATGATCGGGCGCGTGGTCTGGGATGAAATGTTCAGCAGCAATAACTGGCCGCGCGCCAGTGCATTGGCCATCATGATGATCGTCGGTGTGGTCATGCCATTGGCTTGGTACAACCAGCGCGTCAGTCGCAAAGCCGAACTGGAGTCGCACGCATGAGCATGGAATGGTGGCGTCAACACTTGGGCAAATTTTGGCTGGGTGCGGTGTACGCGTTCTTTTATTTGCCACTGGCGTTTTTGGTGGTATTTTCTTTCAACAGCACACGCCAAGACAGCGTTTTCACCGGTTTTTCCTTGCGCTGGTACCAAGCGCTTCTCAAAGATAACCGCTTGGTAGAAGGTTTTTCACTGTCGCTGCAAGTCGCGTTAATGAGCGCTACGTTGGGTACGGTGCTGGCCACCATGGCGGCATTCGCTTTGGTGCGTTTTGGCAAGTTCCGTGGTCGCACTTTGTTCAACGCCATGCTGTCTTCTCCACTGGTCATGCCCGAGGTCATCATCGGCATGTCGCTGTTGTTGTTGTTTGTCGGCATGGAACGCGTGCTGGGTTGGCCGGAGCGGGGCACGCTCACTATCGTGCTCGGACACGCCTTGATGGGTATGGCTTATGCCAGTATCGTCATCCAATCGCGACTCAAGGAAATGGACCGATCCATCGAAGAAGCTGCATTGGATTTGGGGTGTCGCCCTTTTCAGGTGTTTTTTCTGGTGACGTTGCCCAATATGTCGCAAGCCTTGGTGGCTGCTTGGCTGCTCACCTTCACCTTGTCATTTGACGATGTGGTGGTGTCCGAGTTTCTGGCCGGGCCTGGCGTAACCACACTGCCGCAAGTGATTTTCAATTACGCCCGCCGCGGCGTTAACCCGTCCATTTATGCCGCTGCAAGCCTGCTGATGCTGGTGGTGACATTGGCCGTCATCATCTATGGCATTCAAATCGCCCGGCAGGCGCGTCAAAGCCAGTCACTGCCCCGGGAGTCATCAAGCCACTAGGCTCCAGACACCGAGCAGTGCAGTGATGACCATGCCTGCAAAAAAGCCAAGCGCCAGCAGCAATATGGCTTGCAATGTGCGGTTGGTGCGTTGTTGCATGCGAATCAATTCATGCAATTGTTTGCGCTCTTGTTCATGGTCACGCTGTAAAAAAGCATGCACCAAACGCGGAATCTCGGGCAGCATCTTGGCCAGACGCGGCGCTTCTTCTTTGAGCTGTTTCCATAAACGCTGCGGCCCGATTTGCTCGAGCATCCATTGTTCTAAGAACGGTTTGGCTGTGCTCCATAAGTCCAACTCCGGGTCAAGTTGACGCCCCAAGCCTTCGATGTTGAGCAATGTTTTTTGCAGCAACACCAATTGCGGCTGAATTTCCACCTGAAACCGGCGCGAGGTCTGGAACAAGCGCATGAGAACCATGCCCAAGGAAATTTCTTTCAAAGGCCGGTCAAAGTAGGGCTCGCAGACGGCGCGTATGGCTGATTCGAGTTCATCCACACGGGTGTGCGCCGGGACCCAACCGGACTCGATGTGCAACTCGGCCACACGTTTGTAATCACGCCTAAAAAACGCGGTGAAGTTTTGCGCCAAATACTCTTTGTCAAATTCAGTGAGCGTGCCAACGATGCCAAAGTCCAGCGACACATACCGACCGAAGGTGGCAGGCGCCAGACTGACCTGGATGTTGCCCGGGTGCATATCGGCATGAAAAAAACCATCGCGAAACACCTGCGTGAAAAAGATGGTGACGCCGTCACGTGCAAGCTTGGGGATGTCCACACCTGCTTGTCGTAAAGCGTCCACATGGCTGATGGGTACGCCATGCATACGCTCCATGACGATGACGTCGCGGGTGCAATATTCCCAAATCATTTCCGGAATCAGCACCAGGTTCAAACCTTCCATGTTGCGACGCAGCTGCGTGGCGTTGGACGCTTCACGTACCAGGTCGAGTTCATCATGCAGGTATTTGTCAAACTCCGCCACCACCTCGCGCGGCTTGAGGCGCTTGCCGTCATGCGATAAGCGCTCTAACCAAACGGCCATGGTGCGCATCAAATCCACATCTTTGTTGATGACGCTGAGCATGCCAGGGCGCAACACCTTGACTGCCACTTCGCGCTCTTGGCCACTGCTGTTGCGCAAACTCGCAAAATGCACTTGCGCGATAGATGCGCTGGCCACCGGCACCCGGTCAAAGCGGCTAAAAATCACGTCTACAGAGCGCCCCAATGCGCGTTCAATTGATGCGACGGCAACATCTGAGGGGAATGGCGGCACCTGGTCTTGCAACTTGGCCAACTCATCGGCGATATCGCTGGGCAACAAATCGCGCCGGGTGGACAGCACCTGACCGAGTTTGACAAACACCGGGCCGAGATGTTCCAAGGCTTGGCGCAAACGCTGGCCACGCGGTGCAGACAAATTGCGACCGATGGTCAACACACGGGTAAGACGAATCAACCAGGGTTGCTTGAAGCCGGAGAGCAGCAACTCATCCAAGCCGAACCGCAGCACGATCCAGACAATGAAAACACCGCGGTAAATGCGGGTCATTTGGCGGCGAACTCACGCAATGCGCTGACGGCACGTTTGGCCACAAGCGCTATCTGGTGAGCGGCGGCGTCCCCGAATACACGGGATAAATCTTCTTCGAAGTCCCAACGCACATGGTCAACCAGCCAGTTGATATCAGCTGCCAGCATGACGTCGCCGTCAATGCGCATGGGCGGTTTCTCCCCTTTGGCTAAAGCTTGCACCAAGCTAAACGGTGAATCCTGATTGATATGCAAATGCAAATCTGCGCTTGCCTGTGCGTCAGCGCGCTCCAACAGGCCGGCCGGCGTGATCCGCCATTGCAAGCGGTACTCGCGCCAGCTCAATTGAACGCACTGGCCTTGTTGGCGACGCAGACGATCCAGCGCAGCGGGTTCCTGCCCCAGAACATGGTTGATCAGCAACACCAGTTTGTCCTGCAATTCATGCACCAGCCAATCGGGCAATTTGAAAGCAAAGACGAAACCGGATAAACGAGCAGACATGTCTGCGAGCGGAGAAGCAATAGCCATGAGAGTTATCCGGTTGACCGGATGTAGAGGAACAAACAAGCCTGATTATTGCAAGGCTTGAACTCCGGCTACCAACCATCCTGCTTCGCCGGTTTTGGGCTTGGTCATATTCCAAACTTCTCGGAAAGGGCTGGGAGAGGTGTTGGGCTCTTCACGGATCATGCCGGAGAACTCAATACTGGCCATATAGCCCTCACCCAGATCTTCAATACCCAGCAATTGGGCTTCAATCATGACCACTTCGGTAAGGTTAGGGCCTTGCACCAACTGACCGCGCTCGGCCAACTGGGTTTGGATTTCATGCAACATGCTGTCGGTCATCATGGCGCGCAATGCAGCGATATCGGCCCGATCCCAAGCTGCTTGCAAACTGATGAAGTTTTGCTTGGCAGCTGACACAAAACCTTGCACATCGAAGTCAGCAGGGATGAACCAGTTTTGGCTGCCGCCCATCAATGAGGAACCGATGCGCACACCGGAACGCGTGGGCGAGCTGTCAAAGTTCGTGCCTGTTTGCTCCCACGGACGGGCGGAAGCATCGTTGCCTATCTTGGCCGGGTTGTATTGCGGCGCGTTGCCGGGGTTGGTGGATGAACCAGCACTGCCGTAGGCATAGGGATCAGTCGGCATTTGCGGGCCACGTCTGCGCATGAAGTAGCCGATCACACCCACAGCCAACATAGCAAGCAAGCCAAACATCAGAATTTGACCGAATTCGCTACCAAAGCCCAACGAGTGTGCCAACCAAGCCAGACCTAAGCCCGCGGCCAAACCACCCAGCATCGCGCCCCAAGGGCGGCGTGGTGCGGCAGCAGACGCGGGCGACTGCGAAGGTGCCGCATTGGGTGAAGCACCCGGGGCTGGACGGGTTGCCTCGCGCTGGGTCACGTTGCCAGATTGTTGGCCAAAGGATTTGCCTCCGCCCATGCGCTTAGCGGCATCGGCATGCATGCTTGTCATGGCCATGAATAAAGTTAAAACAATACTGATGAATTTCATAAGACTGGAACTCCCTGAACACACTGACACACATCAACACCGTATTCCAACATGAAGCGCAACAACACCCAAACTCAGATTGTGTATATCCACATGCGCAAAGCTACTTTGCTGCATAAGGGCTTTGAGCGTTTGCTGGTCAGGGTGCATGCGGATCGACTCTGCCAAGTAGCGGTAACTCGCCTCATCACCCGCCACCATTTTGCCTAAACGCGGCAGCACTTCAAAGGAATACCAGTCGTACGCCTTGGTCAACGGGGGAGCAACTTTGGAAAATTCCAACACCAGCAGCTTGCCACCGGGCTTGAGCACGCGTGCCATCTCGCGCAGTGCGCGGTCTTTGTGCGTCATATTGCGCAGGCCGAAAGCCACACACACCAGGTCAAAATGCCCGTCTGCGAAAGGCAGTTGCTCGGCGTCACACACTGCCGTGGGCAACAACACGCCTTTGTCGATCAAACGCTCGCGGCCCTGGCGCAACATGGCCAAATTGATGTCGGTGTGCACCACCTGACCACCAAGGCCTACCTTATCGGCAAACGCCATGGCCATGTCGCCGGTGCCGCCTGCAATATCCAATACCTTGTCGCCGGGTTTCAAATTGGCCACGAGCAAGGTGTAGGCCTTCCAGGCGCGGTGCAGTCCCATCGACATGAGGTCGTTCATGACATCGTATTTGGACGCAACTGAATCGAAGACACCGCGAACCCGCCGCGCTTTTTCCTGCTCGTCGACTGTTTTGAATCCGAAATTTGTGCTGGCCATGTAACTTCCTAAGAATGGCAGGAGGGGCCGCCGCGCACCGACATGGAGTCGTCACGCAAGACACCGGCTTGTTGCAAACGCTGTTCATACTGCGCCCACAAATTTTCCTGATTGACGCCGAGAAAGTGCAGGTAGTCCCACGAAAAGATGCCGCTGTTGTGACCGTCGCTGAACGAAGGTTGCACGCCGTAATTACCCACCGGTTCCAGAGTGAGTATGCCGACATGGCGTTTGCCGGTTTGCAGCACTTCCTGTCCCGGGCCGTGGCCTTGCACTTCGGCTGAGGGGCTGTAAACCCGCAACAACTCAAAAGGCAGGCGAAACGATTGGCCGTTGTCGAAAGACACCTCTAAGGTTTTAGAAGCGCTGTGCAACACGATGTCGGTTGGCTGAGGGGTGGTGGATTGCAGTCCTGCCATGATTTATACCAATACTCGTTCAATGCCGCCAGTGTTGGCGTGTTGCACATACTCGGGCATCCAGTTGTCGCCCAGAATTTTTTTAGCCATTTCAACCACGATGTAATCGGCTTCGAGCAAACCGTTTTGCAAATCGTCCTGAAAGCGGTTCAAACCAATGAGGCAACTCGGGCACGAGGTCAGCACTTTCACATTGTCTTTGGGAGCGACCCAGCCCTTGTCGCGCAACTCGGTCTCGCCCGCGAGTATTTCTTGTTCTTTGCGAAAACGGATTTGCGTGGACACATCGGGGCGCGAATACGCCAAGCCACCGCTTTCACCGCAGCAGCGTTTGCTCTCAACCACTTGTTCGCCGAGCAAGGCTTTGACGGTTTTCATCGGCGCTTGCTGCTTCATCGGACTGTGGCAAGGGTCGTGGTACAGGTAGGCCTGACCACCGGGCAGCGTGATGCCTTTGCCAAGCAAATATTCGTGGATATCGACTATGCGGCAGCCAGGGAAAATTTTGTCAAACTCGTAAGCTTGCAGTTGATCAAAGCAGGTGCCGCAACTGACCACCACGGTTTTGATGTCCAGATAGTTCAAGGTGTTGGCGACGCGGTGAAACAGCACCCGGTTATCGGTGATTATCTTGTCGGCCTTGTCCTGTTGACCCGAGCCGCGTTGCGGATAACCGCAGCACAAATAGCCAGGCGGCAACACGGTTTGCACGCCCGCGTGCCAGAGCATGGCTTGCGTAGCCAAACCCACTTGGCTGAATAAGCGCTCGGAGCCGCAACCTGGGAAGTAAAACACGGCTTCAGCGTCGGCGCTGGTGGTCTGCGGGTTGCGGATGATGGGCACGTAATCGCGGTCTTCAATGTCAAGCAAGGCGCGTGCGGTTTTCTTAGGTAAACCTGCCGGCATTTTTTTATTCACAAAATGAATCACTTGTGACTTGATATCAGCCGTTCCGATAGACGCTGGCGGTTGACGGGTTTGTTTGCGTGCCAAAGTCGTGAACACACCGTTGGCAATGCGTTGCGCTTGCATGCCCATGCGTGTGAGTTGATGACCGAATTGAATCGCTTGCGGATTGACCGTGCCGACCAGCCAAGACTGAAACGCAGACGCAGGCCGGAAACTTTGTTGGCCCATTTTGCGCAACAGATTGCGCATGTTCATACTGACTTCACCGAAGTCTATGTTGACCGGGCACGGTGTCGCGCATTTGTGGCACAGCGTGCAATGGTCGGCCACGTCTTCAAATTCTTCCCAATGCTTGACAGAGATGCCACGACGCGTTTGCTCTTCGTACAAAAACGCTTCGATCAACAAGGAGGTCGCCAAGATTTTGTCGCGCGGGCTGTAAAGCAAATTGGCGCGCGGCACATGGGTGGCGCACACCGGTTTGCATTTGCCGCAGCGCAAACAGTCTTTGATGGAGTCGGAGATCGCACCGATGTCCGACTGCTGCATGATCAAAGACTCGTGCCCCATCAAACCGAAACTCGGCGTATAGGCTTGGCTCAAATCCGACATGCGCATGTCGTCTTTGGCAGTCGTTTGACGCAGCAACTTGCCTTTGTTGAAATGACCGTTCGGGTCTATGCGCGCTTTGTAATCCGCAAACGGTTGCAATTCAGCGTCCGTGAGGTATTCCAGTTTGGTGATGCCAATGCCGTGTTCGCCGGAGATCACGCCGTCTAGCGAACGCGCCAGCGCCATGATGCGATCAACCGCCTGATGCGCGGTTTGCAGCATGTCGTAATCGTCACTGTTCACTGGTAGGTTGGTGTGCACATTGCCGTCACCGGCATGCATATGCAACGCCGCCCAAACCCGGCCCTTGAGCACCTGCTGGTGCACTTTATCGAACTCGCGGCGCAAAGGTGCGAACGCCGCGCCGCTGAACAGGTTGTGAAGCTCAGCGCGGAGCTGTGTTTTCCAACTGGCCCGCAATTCGTGGTTTTGCAATTGCAATTGAAACTGGTCAATGCCGCTTAACCACGACTGCCACAAGCCACGCACACCGGCAATCAAGGCCAGCGCTTGCTCGACCCGATCTTGCAGCAACTCCGGCGACGGTCTGTCAAGCTCATCGTCCACCGCCGCCATGGGCAGTTGGCCGTTGCCGAGCAAATCACTCAAGGCATCACACAAAGCAATTTTGTTACGCAGCGACAACTCTATATTGATACGCTCAATGCCGTCGGTGTATTCGGCCATGCGCGGCAGCGGAATGACCACGTCTTCGTTGATCTTGAACGCGTTGGTGTGACGGCTGATGGCGGCCGTGCGTTTGCGGTCCAGCCAGAATTTTTTGCGCGCCTCGGGACTGATGGCGATGAAACCCTCGCCACTGCGGGCGTTGGCCAAGCGCACGACCTCGGAGGTGACGCGCGCCACATCGTCGGCATCGTCACCGGCGATATCGCCGAACAACACCATTTTGGGCAAACCGCCGCGCTTGGATTTGGTGGTGTAACCCACGGCTTTCAAATAGCGGTTGTCCAAATGCTCCAAACCTGCCAGCAAGGTACCGGTTTGTTTGGCGACCTCGAACATAAAGTCTTTGATCTCGACGATGCTGGGCACCGCCTGGTGTGCCGGGCCGAAAAACTCCAAGCACACGGTGCGCGTGTGCGCAGGCATGCGGTGCAATATCCAGCGCGCACTGGTGATCAATCCGTCGCAGCCTTCTTTTTGCACACCGGGCAGACCGCTTAAAAATTTGTCGGTGACGTCTTTGCCCAGACCTGCTTTGCGAAAACTGCTACCCGGAATATCCAGACGCTCGGTGCGCAATGGCGTGACGCCGTCGGCTTCAAAGTAGCGCAACTCGAAACTGGCCATGTCGGCATCGTGAATCTTGCCGAGGTTGTGATCGATACGCACCACTTCCAGCCACAACGCATCCGGTGTGACCATGCGCCAACTGGCCAGGTTGTCTAGCGCCGTGCCCCAGAGCACGGCTTTTTTACCACCCGCGTTCATGGCGATGTTGCCGCCTATGCAAGACGCCTCAGCAGAGGTCGGGTCAACCGCAAACACCAGACCAGCGGCTTCGGCGGCATCTGCGACTCGCTGAGTAACCACACCGGCTTCGGTCCACAGCGTGGGCGTAGCTTGCACCAAGCCTGGCAAAACCACCGTTTCCACGGCGTGCATGGCGGTGAGTTTTTCGGTATTGATGACCACGCTTTGCCAAGTCAGAGGAATCGCGCCGCCGGTGTAGCCGGTGCCGCCGCCGCGCGGCACGATGGTCAATCCCAATTCAATACAGGCTTTGACCAAACGCGCCATTTCGGCTTCGCTGTCGGGGGTGAGCACCACAAACGGGTATTCGACACGCCAGTCGGTGGCATCGGTCACGTGCGACACCCGGCTCATAGCATCGAACTTGATATTGTCGTGAGCGGTGCATTTACGCAACACTTTCTGGGATTTTTTTCGCAAACTTTGGATTTGGTCAAACTGCGCAGCAAATTGCGCCACCGCCATTTGCGCGGCGGCCAACAAACGACCAACGGTCGCATCCCGCTCACTGTCTGCCAAAGAATGCTGCTGTCGACGTATTTGCACGTCATTGAGACGGTGGCGCAAGGCCTCAACCAGTAAGCGTCGGCGCGCCGGGTTGTCCAGCAAATCGTCCTGCAAGTAGGGGTTGCGCTGCACCACCCAAATATCGCCAAGCACCTCAAACAGCATGCGCGCGGAACGCCCGGTCCGGCGCTCGTACCGCAAGCTCTCGAGCATGGTCCAGGCCTGCTCACCGAGCAATCGGATCACGATCTCTCGGTCAGAAAAAGAGGTGTAGTTGTAGGGGATTTCCCGCAAACGATGGCTGTCGGTGACAGCGGGCATCAGTTTGTCTAAAGGGGTTGGCGCATTCATAAATATCGTCCGAATGTTAACCTAGTGACCTCAGGCACTAAGCTCAAAGGGTTAACAACCATTGAGAAGTGGCGCAAGCCAGCACCAGGGCCGCATATGTGATGACCTTGCCATCATTGCCAAACCACAGCAAGCCCAACAACAGCACGCATGTTCCGATCAGGCTATTGAAAAGAAATTGGCGCCGCCAAGCACGCCAACCGGGCAGCGTGCGGGTCAGCAAAGGCGCGACCAAGGCCATCCAGGCAGCCACGGCACAGGCCGGGGCGATAAAGTTCAGCAAATGAACCGTAAGCGACATAACATCCATAAATTCAAATTTTATAATCCGCACCATGTCTGTATGGGCTCTCGGTCTCAATCACACCACCGCACCTCTTGATTTGCGGGGGCGCTTCGCATTTGCTGTCGAGCAAATGGGTCCGGTGTTGGACGGTTTTCGTCAGAAGCTGGGTAGCCATACAGAAGCCGCCATTCTCTCTACTTGCAACCGCACCGAGATTTACTGCGCCTCCAACGAAATCCTGATGCCCAAGACCATGGCCTGGTTGGCCGAGTCCGGCGGCGTCAGCACCGACAGCCTGCACAGCCACATCTACACCATGGTGGATGAACAAGCCGCCCGCCATGCGTTTCGCGTGGCCAGCGGCTTGGACTCGATGGTACTGGGCGAACCGCAAATATTGGGACAAATGAAAGACGCGGTGCGAGTCGCACGTGAAGTCGGCGCGTTGGGCTCGACCCTGCATCAGATGTTCCAGCGCTCGTTTGCCGTCGCCAAACAAGTTCGCAGCACCACCGAAATCGGCGCGCACAGCATCAGCATGTCGGCGGCCTCCGTGCGACTGGCCGGACAACTGTTTGAAGACCTGAGCAAAATCAATGTGCTGTTTGTCGGCGCCGGCGAGATGATTGAACTTTGCGCCACGCATTTCGCTGCCAAAACCCCGCGCGGCATGACTGTAGCCAACCGCACCATGGAGCGCGGCGAATTGCTGGCGCGACAACTCAAGGCAAACGTCATGCGATTGGCAGATCTGCCAGACCGCTTGCACGAATTCGATGCCGTCATCAGTTGCACCGCCAGCACCTTGCCCTTGATCGGATTGGGCGCGGTGGAACGTGCGCTGAAAAAACGCCGCAACAGCCCCATGTTCATGGTGGACTTGGCGGTGCCGCGCGACATCGAGCCCGAGGTCAAGTCTTTGCGTGACGTCTATTTGTACACGGTTGACGATTTGTCGCAGGTGGTGCAAACCGGTCAGGCCAGCCGCCAGGCGGCAGTGGCTGAAGCCGAGGTCATCATTGATGCGGGTGTGCAAAGTTTTGTGCACTGGCTGGACCAGCGCTCGGACGTGCCGCTGATTCAGCAACTCAATCAGCAGGCCGAGGCTTGGCGCAGCGCTGAACTTGCCCGCGCCCACAAATTGATTGCCAAAGGCGAGCCGGTCGAAGACGTGCTCGAGAGCCTCGCCAAAAGCCTGACCCAAAAAATGCTGCACGGCGCCATGACAGGGCTGCATGCTGAAGATGCGGATTCAAGGCAACACGCGCGCCATGCCATCGAGCAATTCTTTTTACGCGCCGGCCGTTAGCTGAAGGCACCCTCCCTATGAAGCCGTTTATACGCGCTCAGCTCGAGCGCAATGTGCAACGCTTGTCCGAGCTCGACTTTTTACTGTCGCGCGAAGACATCATGAAAGACATGACGCAGTTTCTGGCGCTGTCGCGCGAACACGCCGAAGTGGCCGCTTTGGTCACGCCTTATCAACGCTGGCTGCAATTGACACAAGACAGCGAAGCCGCGCAATCCATGTTGCAAGACAGCGACGCGGATGTGCAAGCCATGGCGCAGGAAGAAATCGCCAGCGCGGCGGTTCAAACGGAAGCACTGTTGGCGCAACTGCAACGCATGCTGCTGCCCAAAGACCCGGACGATACACGCAACGCATTTCTGGAAATACGCGCCGGGACCGGTGGCGATGAATCTACTTTGTTTGCGGGTGATTTGCTACGCATGTACACGCGCTTTTGCGCTGAGCGCGGTTGGCGGGTGGAAGTGGTCAGCGAGTCTCCTAGTGAATTGGGCGGCTACAAGGAAGTGGTGGTGCGCATCGAAGGCAGCGGGGTTTACGGTTGTCTGAAGTTTGAGTCAGGTGGTCACCGGGTGCAACGCGTGCCGGTCACCGAAACCCAGGGCCGCATTCACACCAGCGCTTGCACCGTGGCGGTGTTGGCTGAACCGGACGAGGCTGAAGCCATCAAAATCAACCCCTCCGATTTGCGCATTGACACGTTCCGCGCCAGCGGCGCCGGTGGTCAGCACATCAACAAAACCGACTCTGCCGTGCGCATCACGCATTTACCCACCGGCATCGTGGCTGAATGCCAGGACGGGCGCAGTCAGCACAGCAACAAAGCGCAGGCACTGCGCGTGCTCACCGCACGCATCCAAGAAAAAGACCGCAGCGAACGCGCCGCCAAAGACGCGGCCGAGCGCAAAAGCCTGATCGGCAGCGGCGACCGCAGCGACCGCATACGCACCTACAACTTCCCGCAAGGCCGCTTCACCGATCACCGCATCAACCTGACTTTGTACAAATTACTGGCCATCATGGAAGGCGATTTGAGCGATGTGGTCGAGGCTTTGCAAGCCTATGAAGCGGCGCAACAACTGGCTGCTTTGGAAGATGCGGATTGAATACCCAACATCTGCACCACCCGATGAATCACATTTCCCAGGCGCTTGCCCATGCGCGAACACTGGACATTGATGGGCTGGAGGCGCAAACCTTGTTGCTGCATGTCATGCAACGCTCTTTGCACGACCGCGCCTGGTTGCTGTTGAATGACACGCTTGAACTGACCAGCGATCAACAGATGCAATTTCAATATGGGCTGGTACGCCTGCTGGACAACACGCCTTTGGCCTACCTCACCGGCTGGCAGGCGTTTCACGGGCTCGACTTGAAGGTGACGCCGGATGTGCTGGTGCCGCGCGCGGACACAGAAACTTTGGTTGATTGGGCCTTGTCGCTGGGTTTGGATCAAGCCTCGGTGTTAGACCTGGGCACCGGCAGCGGCGCGATTGCATTGGCTTTGAAACACAAGCGCCCTGCATGGAGAGTGCAGGCGGTAGACCAAAGCACCCAAGCCTTGGCAGTTGCACAGGCCAATGCCCGCCTTTTACAGCTGGACGTGGTGTTCACGCAAAGCGATTGGCTCGCTCAAGTGCAAAACACATTCGATGTGATCGTCGCCAACCCGCCTTATATCGCCCAAGGCGACCCGCATTTGCCCGCACTGGTGCACGAACCGCAAAGCGCACTGGTCAGTGGCCCAAAGGGCCTGGATGATTTGCAGACCATCATCGGCAAGGCTGCGGATTACCTGAACCCGCAGGCCTGGCTGCTGCTGGAGCACGGTTACGATCAGGCGTTGGCAGTCTGTGAATTGCTGCAGCAAAACGGCTTTACCGAGGTGCAAAGCCGTAATGATCTCGCGGGCATCGCGCGTTGCAGCGGGGGAAGACGCGCGGAAGTGAAATAATCCGGCAATCGAGCATTTTTGCAATGTAGGAGTTTTTATGAGTGATGTTCAGCAACGTATCGACCAGTTGGTCAAAGACAACGACGTCGTCCTGTTCATGAAGGGCAACGCCAATTTCCCTATGTGCGGTTTTTCCGGCAGAGCCATTCAGTTGCTCAAAGCCAGCGGTGTGGATACCAAAACGCTGACCACCATCAACGTACTGGACGACGCCGACATCCGCCAAGGCATCAAGGAATACAGCAACTGGCCGACCATTCCCCAGTTGTATGTCAAAGGTGAATTCATCGGTGGCTCTGACATCATGACCGAGATGTACGAATCAGGCGAACTCACCAAGGTACTGGGCACTTGACCCGGCGGGCTCTGACAGGCCCTCATTTTTATTCGCCTTAAAGCAGCTTATGGTTGCCAGCGTTGCTGCGCAGCCATCACCGCATTCGGGTAGGTGCGCTGGCCACGCACACCGTTGTAACGGCCCAGAGCCATGAACACATCCCCGTTTTCTATCTTCAAATAGTGGCGCAATATGACGCATCCAAAGCGCATATTGGTCTGCCACT
>CANHLD010000014.1 GCA_947461325.1 Comamonadaceae bacterium | reverse complement strand
GAAAGATGATGAAAAAATTGTTCTCGCGGTGGCGCTGCAACGCGTCTTGCGGGCGTATCCACAGCGGCTCGAACTGTTCTTTGTCGTCGGCAACAGGTGTTTGCCCTTCAGGCATGCGCGCCACCAGAAACGGCACATCGAATCGGCGTTTCAAATCGCGGTCGGTTACCCAATGTGCGAGCACATAGACCTGATCCGCTGCCAGTTGCATGCCGCGCGTCTGAATTTGTGACGGCAATGGTTGCAAGCGGTCAAAACTTTGAATGTCGTTCATGTCTGCCATGCGTCCGTCCGGGTGCGTGGCCAGCAGCACACCGAGTTCTTCAAAACTTTCTCGAATGGCGGCTATGGCTTGGGTCAATCGCAAATCCATTTGCGTGTGGCGGCGTTTCGCCAAAGCATGTACCTCGGCATCAGTCGCTTCAATGCCACCGCCTGGAAACACATAGGCGCCTGGCGCGAAACTCGCGGTCATGGATCGGCGTGTCATCAACACTTCGATGCCTTGCGCACCATCGCGCAACAGCAGCACAGTGGCTGCCGGTAGCAGCGGGGCAGGGGATCGTTGGGGATGTAGTTGTAAATGGGGGCGAACCATGGCTGAAAGTGAGAGTGGAACAAGCATGATAATCGGCACATGCGTATCCGATTTACCAAAATGCAAGGCGCGGGCAATGATTTTGTGGTGCTCGACGAAACCCAAGGCCTGCTAGGCCTGACTGCCGCCGATTACCGTTTTTTGGCCGACCGGCATTTCGGCGTCGGTGCCGATCAAATTTTGAGTGTGCGCGCTGCGCCTACCCCGGACGTGGATTTTGAATACGTGATTCACAACGCCGACGGCGGCGAGGTCGAGCAATGCGGCAATGGCTCGCGTTGTTTTGTGCGCTTTGTGCGAGAACAAGGACTGACTTCCAAAAATACAGTGCGCGTCAAAGTGCATGGCGGCGTCATCAGCTTGCATGAATTGCCTGACGGACAAGTCAAGGTGGACATGGGCGAACCGGTGCTGGATTTGCCGCATATTCCATTCAATGCGAAACACGCATCAGCAGTCAATGAACATGGCTTGCTCTGGCGTTTGATGTTGGGTGAAACCAGCGCCGATGTGGCCGTGGTGTCTATGGGCAACCCGCATGCAGTCATGACCGTGGCCGATGTGGAGCACGCACCTGTCGCAAGCCATGGCCCGTTGATCGAACACCATGACGCGTTTCCCAACCGCGTGAACGCAGGCTTTATGCAAGTCGTGTCACGAACACACATCAAGTTGCGCGTATTCGAGCGTGGTTCAGGCGAGACACTGGCTTGCGGCACCGGGGCGTGCGCTGCTGTTGTCGCTGGCATTCGCCAAGGATTGTTAGACAACAAAGTAGACGTACACACACGCGGCGGGGTGTTGACGATTGAATGGCAGGGCGCAGGACAAGCGGTCTTCATGACGGGCCCTGCCACCACAGTTTTTAGCGGCGAGATGGAGATAAAAAAATGAACAACCCGATCACACCGATCACAGAAGACGACATCGCCAATTTTTTGGTGAACACGCCGGACTTTTTCGACCGCCATGCGCAGTTGCTGTCCACGGTGCGCATCGTCAATCCGCATGGTCAACGCGCCGTCAGTTTGCAAGAACGTCAAGCCGATATGTTGCGCGAAAAAATACGTGCGCTTGAGCACCGCATGATGGAGATGATTCGCAATGGCAGCGACAACGCGGTGCTGGCCGACCGCTTGCACCGTTGGGCACAAAGTCTGTTGATATTGCAGCAGCCCGCCGATTTACCGCAAGCCATCGTCACTGAAATTCAGCATCATTTCATGGTGCCGCAAGTGGCATTGCGTGTCTGGAAAGTGGCAGACAAGTTTCAGAAAAAAGCCTTTGCACAAAACATCAGCGAAGACGTGAAAAGCTTTACCAGCGGATTGACCGCGCCTTACTGCGGCGCCAACAACGACTTTGAAGCCGTGCAGTGGTTGGCACATCCGCACGAAGCCCAGTCGGTGGCATTGCTGCCCCTGCGCAACAACGCTGCGCCCTGGACCGATGCAGCAGACAACGCAAACACAGGCGACTGCATGGGTTTGTTGGTGTTGGCTTCGCCTGACCCCCAGCGGTTTCATCCGTCCATGGGCACGGATGTATTGAACCGCATCGCCGAACTGGCAGCTGCCGCGCTCACGCGTTTGCAATAAACGGCGCTCACACAACACATGTCTGAAGATGCGGAACTGGTGCAACGCTATCTGGCGCATGCGCAGTTTGAAAAGCGTCTGGCCGCACGCACTTTGGCTTTGTACACCGGCGATTTGCAGCGTTTGCAAGCACTGGCCGACAAAGACAAGGTGTCATTGACAGCGGTGCAGCCGCACCACATGCGGCGTTGGATGGCGCAAATGCACAGCAGCGGCCGGACACCGCGCGGCATCGCTTTGATCACCTCGGGCTGGCGCGGTTTTTATGCCTGGTTGGGTCGTGAAGGTCTGGTCAGTGCCAATCCCCTAGCGGGCATGCGTGCACCCAAATCGACCAAGCCTTTGCCCAAAGCTTTGAATGTGGATGACGCGGTGCAACTGGCTTCGCACCACAACGACGAGCAAGACCCGTGGCTGCAAGCGCGCGATATTGCGATGGTCGAGTTGCTCTACAGCAGTGGTTTGCGCGTGGCCGAACTCACCGGTCTGGATGTGCAGGCCAGCAGCACGGCACGCGGTTGGATAGACATGGACAGCGCCGAAGCGCACGTGCTGGGTAAGGGTTCGAAGCGCCGCAGTGTGCCCGTCGGTGAAAAAGCGATCGCTGCTTTGCGCGAATGGCTGCAGGTACGTACACCACAACTGCCTGAACATGCACAGTCGCAAACCGCCTTGTTTGTCGGCATACGCGGCACCCGTTTGACTTCGCAAGCCATTTGGCAGCGTTTGCGTGCGCGCGGTTTGCAAGCCGGTATCAGCACGCCGGTGCATCCGCATATGTTGCGGCATTCATTCGCCAGCCATGTGCTGCAGTCCAGTGGAGACTTGCGCGCGGTGCAGGAAATGCTGGGCCACGCCAACATCGGCACGACCCAAATTTACACACGGCTGGATTACCAGCACCTGGCCAAGGCCTACGATGCGGCGCACCCGCGCGCCCGACGAAAAAACACATGAAAACCATACAACTCAAAGCCGGTAAAGAACGTTCGGCATTGCGCTATCACCCCTGGGTGTTTGACAGTGCCATCGCCAAAGGCGGCGGCGACCCGGGCGAAACCGTGCGCGTCGAATCACAGACCGGACAGTTTTTAGGTTGGGCCGCATTCAGTCCGACATCGCGCATACGCGCACGCATCTGGAGTTTTCAAAGCGATGAACGCATTGATGCCACTTTCTTTGAAAAACAGGTGGCTGCAGCCGTCGCCATGCGTGCGCGTTTGCAAGTGCCGAGCAACGGCGTTCGCTTGATTCATGGGGAAGCCGATGGTTTGCCCGGACTGATCGTCGACAGTTATGACGACACGCTGGTGGCGCAGTTTTTGTCTGCAGGAACCGAGCGTTTCAAAGCCGATATTGTCAAAGCGCTGGTGTTGCACACCGGTGCCAAGCGCGTGTTTGAACGCTCCGACTCTGGTGTGCGTGCGCTCGAAGGTTTGGGACCGGTCACCGGTTGGTTGTACCGGGCTGAGGGCAGCAGCGACGACACACAGATTGTGATTCAGGAAAACCAGTGGACGCTGGCGCTGGATATTGTGGAGGGCCACAAAACTGGTTTTTACTTGGACCAGCGCGACAGCCGTTTGAAGTTCGCCGAGTACGCGCAGCGTTTGAATTTGCGTCAGGTGCTGAACTGCTATTGCTATACCGGCGGCTTCAGTGTCGCGGCTTTAAGCGGCATGCGGCAAAGCGGCGCGTTGAGCGATGGTGCGCAAGTCACGTCAATTGATTCTTCCGCACCGGCGATTGCCAAAGCGCAGGCGAATGTGACGCGCAATGGTTTTGACGCTGAACGTCAGGTGTTCATGGATGCGGATGTCAACGCCAGTTTGCGCAGCCTGCACAAAGAAGGCAAGCAGTTTGACGGCATCGTGCTGGACCCGCCCAAATTCGCACCCAGCGCCGCGCACGCAGACCGTGCGGCGCGTGCATACAAAGACATCAACCGCTGGGCGTTCAAACTGCTCGCACCCGGTGGTGTGCTGTTCACTTACAGCTGTTCCGGCGGCATTCCGCCCGAGTTGTTCCACAAGATTGTCGCGTCTGCAGGTACTGACGCAGGTGTAGACGCTTACATATTGGAGCGTGTTCAGGCCGCGCCAGACCATCCGATGACGGTGAATTTCCCCGAGGGCGAGTATTTAAAAGGCCTGATTCTGATGAAGAAGTGAGCCACTGACTTGAATCATGGCTACACTGCCCCACCTTTGAGGTTTGTTTTGATGAAGGTTCATGTCTCATGTTGATCCCTGCTACTGTATTGACCGGTTTTTTAGGCGCGGGCAAAACCACATTGCTCAAGCGCGTGCTCAGCGAAGACCACGGCCACAAAATCGCCATCATTGAAAATGAATTCGGCGCAGAAAACATAGACAACGACATCTTGGTGTCCGACACCAAAGAACACATTGTGCAAATGAGCAATGGCTGTGTGTGTTGCACCATACGCGAAGACTTACGTACCACTTTGCAGGAACTGGCCGAGAAGAAACGCAAAGGCGAACTCGACTTTGACCGCGTGGTGATCGAGACCACCGGCTTGGCAGACCCCGGCCCTGTCGCACAAACCTTCTTCATGGACGACGAAATCGCCGAGAGTTTTTTGTTGGACTCCGTGCTGACATTGGTGGATGCCAAACACGCCGCGCAAACCTTGAATGAACGTCAGGAGGCGCGCCGACAAATTGGTTTTGCCGATCAAATATTCATCAGCAAAAGCGAGTTGGTGAGCAAAGACGAACTCGAAGCCTTGCAACACCGCCTCAAGCACATGAACCCTCGCGCACCTCAAAGCATTGTGCATTTCGGTGAGATCGGCATAGACAAGGTGTTTGATCTGCGCGGCTTTAACCTGAACACCACGCTAGAGATTGACCCGGACTTTTTGAATGAAGGCCATGACCATCACCACCATGATGGCGAGCATTGCGACCATCCTTCACACGCGCATGACCACCATGGCGACCATGACCATGTGCCGGGGCACGGCCATGGACACCATCACCACCATGACGATGACGTGAAAAGCTTTGTGTTTAAAGCCGACCGGGCGCTTGATCCGGCCAAACTGGAAGACTTTTTGGGCGCCATCGTCAATATTTACGGCCCGCGCATGCTGCGTTACAAAGGCGTGTTACACATGAAGGGCACCGAACGCAAAGTGATTTTCCAGGGCGTGCACCAGTTGATGGGCAGCGATTTGGGTCAGCCTTGGGAGAAAAATGAGAAGCGAATGAGCAAAATGGTATTCATTGGTATCGATTTACCCAGAGATATTTTCATGCAAGGACTGGAACAATGCTTATGCTGAGTACAATCCGCGCGCCAATGGCCAGCAAGTGATAAGGTCTTATTGCGAGAAAAAGTTGGTGAATATGTAAAAAAAAAACAGCAGTCGGGGAGTTTTATTTGAATTCCCCGGGCCCGGCTGACAGGAGATATGCAGTGAAATCTACCAAGCAAAAAGCCAGCGCCAAAGGCAAATCGAAACCCGTCGCCAAAGCGCCTGTTAAAAAAACCGTTGCCAAAAAAGCCGCCTCTGCGTCTAAGTCTGCGGTGAAAAAACCTGTCGCCAAGCCCGCTGCCAAAAAATCGGTGCCTGCCAAAAAGCCCACGGCCCCAGCCAAGAAAGCAGTCGCTAAAAAAGCCGCACCCGTGAAAAAGGCGGCAGTTAAAAAAGCTGTACCCGTGAAAAAGGCGGTAGTTAAAAAAGCTGTACCCGTGAAAAAAGCTGTTGCTAAAAAAGCAGTTCCTGTCCAAAAAGCAACGGTCAAAAAACCCGTATCAACCAAAAACGCTTCGGCGAAGAAGCCGGTGCTTGCTTCCAAACCCTCCAAATCTGCACCTGTCAAAAAAGCAGTAGCCAAAACTTCAACAGCCCCCCGACAAGGCCAAGTGTCCAAGACCCCGGTCAAAACTCCGCCTTCCGCCAAAAAAACCACAACTGCAAAAACTGCTACCCCATCCGTGACCAGCGCTACCAAAAACTCCCCCGCCAAAACCACAGCCGTCAAAGCGACAGCTACGCCATCTACCGCTGCCGCAGAGGTTGCGAAAAAATCACCACGTGCCGCCAAAGCCATGGCCATGATGCCACCTCCTCCCGGACAAAGCGTGGCTTCCACCACGGCCAAATCCAGCTACGGTCCCATGTCCACACCGACATTGCCTGCTGTGGTTCCTGTGTTGCCAGTCAAAGACCCTAAATTGGTGAACAACTGGAAAACCAAAACCGCTGACACCATCACGGATGTCGAAGTCATTGCCATGCCTGACGACGAATACATGAACAGCTTGCAAATGGCATTCTTTCGTCACAAACTGGTGCAACTCAAAACGGATATTTTGGTCAATGCCGGTGAAACCACCGAGCATTTGCGCGAAGACACTGTCATCGTGCCGGATCCTGCTGATCGCGCCACCATCGAGGAAGAACACGCCCTCGAATTGCGCACCCGCGACCGCGAACGCAAGCTGCTGAAGAAAATCGAGCAATCCATCTCCCGCATCGACAGCGGCGACTATGGTTATTGCGATGAAACCGGCGAGCCCATAGGCGTGGGTCGCTTGATTGCCCGACCTACGGCTACTTTGTCACTCGAAGCGCAGCAGCGCCGCGAACTCAAGCAAAAGATGTTTGGCGATTAACCAGCAACTTGTGCGTTATCACCCACATGCAGGCCGGTAACGGCCTGCATTTTTTTTGGACGCAAAAAAGCTGATAAACCACTTTCAAAGAAAATGCTAAGTGCTTATTGTGTATTGGATTTTTTGAAAGTATTCATATTCGATATAGGCTCTAAGTTGTTGATTTTATTTATAAAACCGCAAATTTGATTGGTGTTTCGATAAATCTCTGTTAAAGTGCAAACAAGTGGTAATAAGTGGAAAAATGTGAGATTCCTCGCATTGTCGAACTTGTTTTGTCTCGAAGGGGTTTATCGCCGTGTTTCAAGGTGCGTCGTCGCTGAGTTTGGATGCCAAAGGCCGTTTATCGGTGCCCACAAGGCACCGTGATGTGCTGAGTGCGACCGCAGCCGGACAACTCACCATCACAAGACACCCGCATGGCTGCCTCATGCTTTTCCCGCGCAGCGAATGGGAAAAGTTTCGCGAGCGGGTGGCCGCTTTGCCGATGACCGCACATTGGTGGAAACGCATATTTCTAGGTAATGCCATGGATGTGGACATGGACAGCACAGGGCGAGTATTGATTTCGCCCGAGTTGCGAGCCGCCACCCACATCAGTAAAGAAACGATTTTGTTAGGAATGGGCAGCCACTTTGAACTGTGGGACAAGTCCACCTATGACGCTCAGGAAGCCCAGGCCATGCAAGGCGACATGCCTGATGTGCTGCGGGATTTTTCGATTTAACGTGGAATGGCAACGACTGAATGGGCACACACCACCGTCATGTTGAAGGAGGCGGTCGAGGCGCTGGACGTCCAGGCCGAAGCCACCTATGTCGACACAACCTTTGGCCGAGGCGGGCATGCAAAGCGCATCTTGGACAGTTTGTCGCCCCGGGGAATGTTGATTGCCTTCGACAAGGACCCGCAAGCGATTCAGAGTGCACAAGCGCTCAACGACCCGAGGTTGCAGATACACCACCAGGGGTTTGCCAGCCTGGGCCAGTTACCGGCCCGAAGCGTCAACGGCGTGTTGATGGATCTGGGAGTGAGCTCACCGCAAATCGACAACCCGCAACGCGGCTTCTCGTTTCGCAACGACGGTCCACTGGACATGCGGATGGACAGCAGCCGAGGCCAAAGCGTGTACGAGTGGCTGCTAGAAGCAAAAAACGAACAAATCGCACAGGTGATACGTGAACTCGGAGAAGAACGTTTTGCCAACGGCATTGCCAAAGCCATCACTGCCAAGCGCGATGCCGGGCAGTTGCCTGACACCACATTGGGCATGGCCGCGCTCATTGCCGATATTGTCAAAACCCGTGAGCCCGGGCAAAACCCGGCCACCCGCACCTTTCAAGCCTTTCGCATTTTCATCAACGGTGAACTCGAGGAATTGCAGCAAGCGCTGGATGCCAGCTTGCATGTACTCGCACCCGGAGGGCGTTTGGTGGTGATCAGTTTTCATTCATTGGAAGACCGCATGGTCAAACAATTCATTGCCAAACATTCGCGCGAGGTGTATGACCGGCGTACACCGTTTGCGGTGGCGCCTGATTTGGCATTGCGCGCATTGGGGCGTCAACGTCCATCGGACGAAGAAATCAAAGCCAATCCGCGCAGCCGCAGCGCCATCATGCGGGTGGCCGAACGCTTACCCGCTGCGCAGGAGCAGGCATGACACGTGTATCTGCTTTGTTGTTGTTATCGGTGTTGATGAGCGCTTTGTACTTGGTGCGAACACAGTATGAATCGCGCCGTCTCTACACCGAACTCGACCGCGCCAAAGCGCAGGCGCAGCGTCTGGAGAATGAATACGACAGGCTCGATATTGAAAGAGGTTCACAAGCAACACCATTGCGGGTTGAAAAAATCGCACACGAACAACTCAATATGCGAACCATTTCGCCTGCTATCACCCAATATGCCGCGCCAGTCACCACGACGGTCGAGAGCGCCGCAGCCGACGCGCACAAGGAACAGCAGTGAGCAGCCGCAGCGTTCAATATTCCACCAACCCATTGCTGGCTAGCAAGACGCCTATTTGGCGCAGTCAATTTATTGTGGCTTGTATTGCCTTGGGTTTCATTGGTTTGGTGGTGCGGGCTGTTTATGTGCAAGTCGTGGGCAATGCTTTTTTCATCAAACAAGGCACGGTGCGCTTTGAGAGGCAACTCGATATTCCGGCCAACCGTGGCCGTATCCTGGACCGCAACGGATTGATATTGGCGTCAAGCGTTCCTATGCCCAGCATTTGGGCCAGCCCGGAAGAAATGGATGTAGACACATCGCAACTCAAAGAGTTGGCTTTGCTCTTGGATATGCCGTTGAATGAACTGCAAAAGAAAGTCAGCGACACGAAGCGCCGACATGTGTGGTTGCGCAGGCAAATGGATGACGCGACAGGCAAAAAAATCAAAGCACTTGGTATCCATGGCATCTACACCACCATGGAATACAAACGCATGTACCCGCAAGGCGAAGCAGCAGCACACGTGGTCGGTTTCACCAATGTGGAGAACACCGGACAAGAGGGCGTCGAACTGACATTCAATACCCATCTCGGTGGCAAGAACGGCACACGTCGTGTCATCAAAAACGGGCAAGGTCAAGTAGTGGAAGGTATCGGCGACCTGGTGCCGCCCGAAGAAGGTAAAGACTTGCAACTCAGCATCGACAGCAAGGTGCAGTACTTTGCTTACCAACGCTTGCGTGAAGCGGTGTTGCAAAACAAAGCTGCTGCAGGCAGTGTGGTGGTGCTGGATGCGCAAACCGGTGATGTGCTGGCACTGGCCAACTACCCCAGTTACAACCCCGATAAACGCAGCAACCTCAATGGCGCGCAGTTGCGCAACAGAGCATTAACAGACACTTTCGAGCCGGGCTCCACCATGAAGCCCTTGATCATCGGACTGGCCATGGAAAAGGGTTTGGTCAAGCCTGAAACCATGATCGACACCTCTCCGGGCAAGGTCAGTATGTATGGCATGACCGTGACCGATGCCCATCCACATGGTGTGTTGAGCGTGTCAGAAGTGATTCAAAAATCCAGCAATATTGGCACCGTCAAGATCGCCATGAAAATGCCGCCCAAGGACATGTGGGACATGTATACCCAGGTAGGTTTCGGACAAAAACCCCAAGTGCCTTTTCCAGGCGCAGTCGCCGGCCGTTTGCGCCCTTATAAAAGCTGGCGCCCCATGGAGCAAGCCACCATGAGTTACGGCTATGGCTTGTCCACCAGTTTGTTTCAATTGGCACAGGCCTACACCATGTTTGCCAGAGACGGTGAAATGGTGCCCACCAGTTTGATCAAGCACCAGGACAAACTCGCAGGCGTTCGCGTCATCTCCGCAGAACACGCCAGCCAAGTACGCAACATGTTGCATTTGGTGACCGGCGCAGGCGGCACCGCACCGAAAGCGCAAACCATGGGTTATTCGGTGGGCGGAAAAACAGGCACGGCGCACAAACTCGAAGGCAAAAGCTACGCCGAGAAAAAATACCGTGGTTTTTTTGTCGGCATGGCGCCCATTGAAAAGCCGCGCATCGTGGTGGCCGTGATGATTGATGAGCCCAGCAACGGACATTATTTCGGCGGCGAAGTAGCCGCGCCAGTATTTAGCCAAACCGTGCAACAAACCTTGCGTATGCTGGAAGTGCAACCTGACATGGCGGTCAAGCCTCAAGTGGTGGCCAAAGCAGAAGCGGAGTCATTTTGATGCAGCTCATGCACAGCCCCGAACAAGCTGCACAGTGGCTGCGTGAGCGCGCGCCAGCGCAATTGCAATCCGACAGTCGCCGTGTGCGCCAAGGGGATGCTTTTTTTGCATGGACCGGCCAAACCACGGATGCCAGGCACCATGTGCTGCAAGCATTGCAACAAGGTGCTGCGGCTTGCTTGGTTGAGGCAGAAGGGTTGGAGTCTTTTGAAGCCTTGAACGACTTGGCTTTGCATGATGCGCCCATAGGCAGTTACCTGGGTTTGAAGGCCGCCAGCGGTGCGATTGCAGATGCGTATTACGAAACCCCCAGCATGCATTTGCGCTTGATGGCGGTGACAGGTACCAACGGCAAAACATCCACCGCCTGGTGGCTGGCGCAGGCCTTGAGTCGTCTGGGCCAACGGTGCGCGGTTGTCGGGACACTGGGTATGGGTGAACCTGCAGACATGCAAAGTACAGGTTTGACATCCCCTGACCCTTTGCAATTGCAAACCCAATTGCGTCGCTGGGTAAATGAAGGCGTGAGTGCCTGCGCTATGGAGGCTTCATCCATAGGTCTGGTTGAGCATCGCTTATCAGGTTGCCATATACGCACCGCCATCTTCACCAATTTCACCCAAGACCATTTGGATTACCACGGCAGCATGCAAGCGTATTGGCAGGCCAAATTAAGTTTGTTTCAATGGCCGGATTTGCAATCAGCGGTCATCAACACAGATGATGACAAAGGCCGTGAATTGGCGGTCATGTTGAAAGACGGTTCCGTGCGTGTCTGGACTGTCTCTTTGCGTGCAGACGCAGACATTCACGCTAGCGACATTCAAACCACGGCGCAAGGCATGGCATGTGTGGTTCACCAAGGCTCACTCCATGTGAAGTTGGTAACGACGGCATTGGGTGAATTCAATCTGATGAATTTATTGGGCGTCATCGCCGTGCTGGTGGATACAGGCCACAGCTTGCAACACGCCGTCGACGCATGCGCCAACTTAGACCCTGTGCCGGGACGGATGCAAACCATGGGCTCTGCACAAACACCTGCTGTGGTGGTGGACTATGCCCACACACCTGATGCAGTGGCCAAGGCTTTGCAGGCCTTGCGTCCTTGGGCGCATGCGCGGGGCGGCCGCTTGCACTGCGTATTGGGTTGCGGCGGCGATCGCGACAGCAGCAAGCGTGCGCCTATGGCACGAAGTGCAGAAGAAAACGCAGACGTGGTGTGCCTGACCAGCGACAACCCGCGCCATGAAGACCCGCAATTCATAGTCCATCAAATGCTGCAAGGCATGCAGCAACCCGACAAGGCAGAGGTGCAACTCGATCGATCAATCGCGATTGCCAACTGCATCGCGCATGCGAAATCAAAAGATGTGTTGTTGATAGCGGGTAAAGGCCATGAAACCTACCAGGAAGTCAAAGGACAGAAACTGCCTTTTTCGGACACCGACCATGTGATGCTGGCATTGCAGCGCTGGGGGCAGGTATGAGTCAGATGAACCTGAGCTTGCAGCAAATTCACCAATGGTTACCGGGCAGCCGATTGGTAGGCGACGGCAAGTTGACGATCGCCAGAGTACACACCGACAGCCGCAGTGTGCAGTCGGCAGATTTATTCATCGCACTGCAAGGCGAGCGGTTTGATGCCCATGATTTTCTGGCGCAGTTACCGGCCTTGGGTGTGAATGCAGCAATTGCCACGCATGGTTTAGCGCAGGCCGGTTTATCCGGACTGGAAGTTGCAGATACCTTGCAAGCCTTGCAAATATTGGCAAAGGCTTGGCGTGCGCAGTTTGACTTGCCACTGATTGCGGTCACCGGCAGCAATGGCAAAACCACGGTGACGCAAATGCTGGCGTCCATCTTGCATGCATGGCAATCAGAAAACGCATTGGCCACGCAAGGTAATTTCAACAACCACATCGGCGTGCCCTTGACCTTGCTGCGCTTGCGCGCACATCACCGGGTCGCCGTGCTCGAACTCGGCATGAACCATCCCGATGAAATTGCTCAATTGGCTGACATGGTTGCGCCCAGTGTGGCCTTGGTCAATAACGCGCAACGTGAACACCAGGAGTTCATGCAAACCGTCGAAGCGGTGGCGAAAGAAAACGGTGCAGCCATACGGGCTTTGCCAAAGCACGGCGTGGCAGTGTTCCCGGTGTCTGATGCATACCAAGCGCTGTGGCGTGCAGATGCAGGTGAACGCAGCATCATCGACTTTGATGGTCCGCAGGCGCAAGTCAAACTGCTTCAAGCGCAATGGTTGAACACACATTGGCAATTTGAACTGCAAACACCACAAGGCAAATTGCAGACACAGTTGCATCTGCCCGGTCAACACAATTTGCACAACGCCATGGCTGCTGTCGCGGCAGCAATGGCTTCAGGTGTGCCTACGCAAGCCATTGTCCAAGGCGTGGCCGCATTTGAGCCGGTCAGCGGCCGCTCGAAAATCAGTGTGTTGCAACACCAGGGGCGCAGCATCACTTTGGTGGATGACACCTACAACGCCAACCCTGACTCGGTGCGTGCAGCCATTGATCTGTTGGCGCAATCCACCAAGCCACGTTTGTTGGTCTTGGGTGACATGGGCGAAGTCGGTACGCAAGGCGTGGCGTTCCATCAAGAGGCAGGCAGTTACGCGCAGCAGCAACACATAGAACATGTATTGACCTTGGGTGAACTCAGCCTACACACTGCCCGGGCTTGTTCGACGGCTGTGCATTGCCAGAGCATGGAAGAACTGGAGCAACGCGTCAATCAATTACTGCCAACTTTGTCAACCGTGCTGGTCAAAGGGTCCCGCTTTATGCGCATGGAGCGCGTGGTGCAGTCCCTGCAATCTCAAAACGCCACAGTGGTTTCCAAGCCGCACAAGGAGGCCACATGCTGTTGACACTCGCCCAATGGCTGCAAGCCAATTCGCCTGAGTATGGTTATTTGCGGGTGTTTCAGTACCTGACATTTCGTGCGGTCATGGCTGCGTTGACGGCATTGATGATCGGTTTGATCGCAGGCCCATGGGTGATTCGCAAATTGGCTGAACTCAAAATCGGTCAGCCTATTCGCGGCTATGGTGTGCAAGCGCACTTGAGCAAATCCGGCACGCCCACCATGGGTGGTGTGTTGATTTTGTTGTCTATCGCTTTCTCTACCTTGATGTGGGTGGATTTGTCCAACCGCTTTGTCTGGATCGTGTTGCTCGTGACGATGGCTTTTGGTGCCATCGGTTGGGTGGACGACTGGCGCAAAGTGGTGAACAAAGACCCTGAAGGCATGCCCTCGCGCGAAAAATACCTGTGGCAATCGCTCATCGGTTTGCTGGCCGCGCTGTATCTGGTGTTTAGTATTTCAGAAGTGAGCAATTTGCGCGTGCTGGAATTGTTTTACAGCTGGGTGCGCTCCGGGTTTGATGTGAACCTGCCGCCTAAAGCAGGTTTGTTATTGCCGTTCTTTAAAGAAATCAGCTACCCGCTGGGCGTGTTGGGTTTTGTCATTCTCACTTATTTGGTGATTGTGGGATCAAGCAACGCGGTCAATCTGACCGATGGTCTGGATGGTCTGGCCATCATGCCGGTGGTCATGGTCGGATCAGCGCTCGGAGTGTTCGCGTATGTGGCCGGTAGCGCTGTGTATTCCAAATATTTATTTTTTCCGCACATTCCCGGCGCCGGTGAATTGCTGGTTTTTTGTGCGGCAATTGCAGGCGCAGGACTCGCATTTTTGTGGTTCAACACCCATCCAGCCCAAGTGTTCATGGGTGACGTGGGCGCGCTCGGTTTGGGTGCGGCGCTGGGCACCATCGCAGTCATCGTGCGTCAAGAAATTGTGCTGGCCATCATGGGTGGGATTTTTGTCGCCGAGGCCTTGTCGGTGATGTTGCAAGTCAGTTACTTTAAATACACCAAGCGCAAATACGGCGAAGGCAGGCGCATTTTGAAGATGGCACCTTTGCACCACCATTTTGAAAAGTCCGGTTGGAAAGAAACACAAGTGGTGGTCCGCTTTTGGATCATCACCATGTTGCTGTGTCTGGTCGGTTTGTCCACTTTGAAGCTGCGTTGAACATGAACCTGTTGCAAGACCAACACATCCTCATCCTGGGTCTCGGTGACTCCGGATTGGCGATGCTGCGTTGGTGTGCATTGCAGGGCGCACGCGTGACCGTGGTGGACACGCGCGCTCAACCGCCGGGTTTGGCAGTCATGCAAGCGGAAAATCTTCGCGCTGAGTTCGTACATTCAACATTTGACGCAGCTTTGGTGCAAGGCAAAGACATACGCGCCGTCTTCAAAAGCCCTGGCCTCACGCCTGCAGAAGTCTCAGGCGTGTGGCAGGCAGCGCAAGCGCAAGGCTTGTGGTGCGGCACTGAACTCAGCTTGTTTGCGCATGCGCTTGAGCACTTGAAAACCAACCAGGCTTATCAGCCCCAAGTGCTGGCCATCACCGGCACCAATGGCAAAACCACGGTCACTCGGCTCACTGGTTTGTTGCTGGAGCGTGCCGGCATGTCCGTGGCCGTTGCTGGCAACATCGGCCCTACGCTCTTGGACACTTTGGCGGCGCGTTTAAACGATTTGCCGCAAGTGTGGGTGTTGGAGTTGTCAAGTTTTCAACTCGATGGTGTGACCAACTTTGCAGCCACGGCCGCTTGCGTGCTCAACCTGACACAAGACCATTTGGATTGGCACGGCGACATGGCGGCCTACGGTAAAGCCAAAGCGCATATTTACGGTGAGCATGCGGTAGGCATATTGCCGCGCAACGATGCTGCCGTCATGGCTTTGTGGCCGGCTGACAGCGGCCGCAAAAAAGAAATACCGCGTGCACGCATTCACTTTGGTGTTGATATGCCGCAACACCCCGGCGATTTCGGTTTGTCCACAGACAACGGCATGACCTGGTTGGTGCGTGCTTTGCCGTCTGAGGACCATGGCGGCAAGCGTGGTCGCACAGTGGATGAAGAATTGCAGATTCAGCGTTTGATGCCGGCAGACGCTTTGCGCATCAGGGGACAACACAATGCCTTGAATGCATTGGCAGCGCTGGCGTTGGCGGGCACTTGCAACGCCAATCTGGCGCAAATGTTGCACGGCTTGCGCGAATACACCGGTGAGCCACATCGCTTGACTTCAGTGGCGGTGATCCATGACATCGAGTACTTTGACGACAGCAAGGGCACCAATGTCGGCGCCACTGTTGCTGCTGTCAACAGCCTGGGTGCTGAGCGCAAACTGGTGGTTATTTTGGGTGGCGATGGCAAAGGCCAAGATTTCAGTCCCTTGGGCGATCCGCTCAAACGCCATGCGCGTGCTGTGGTGTTGATAGGGCGTGACGCTGGTTTGTTGGAAGACGCTTTGAAGGTCTACGGTATCAACACCTGCCACGCCACTGACATGGCGGACGCGGTTGAACTGTGTGCACAGCAAGCACAAACCGGTGACGCAGTGTTGTTGTCGCCTGCGTGTGCCAGTTTGGATATGTATACCAACTATGTGGCCAGAGCCGAGGCCTTTGTGGAAGCGGTGCAGCACATCAGCATGCTGGAGGGCCAGCCATGAGCACGAGCATCAGTTTCTCTGACCGTATCAACCGTTGGTTTGGCAACCAGCCCAAAGAAGGTATGGATGCGTTACCGGTACGTGTGCATGGCCGAGAGTTTGCTCGTACAGGCGCAGCGCCTGGCAGTATCAAAGGCTTTGATCAAACACTGATTTGGGCTATCGCCGGTTTGTTGATGTGGGGCATGGTGATGGTGTATTCGGCCTCCATCGCGTTGAATGACAGTGCGCAATCCAGCAATGTCTGGCAGGCACAGTTTCTGATACGTCATTGCATGTCTCTGTTGATTGGATTTGTCGCTGCGTTGCTGGTGTTTCAGGTGTCTATGGATACTTGGGAGAAAGTAGCACCCTGGGTATTCATTGCTTCCATTGTGTTGTTGATTGCGGTGGTTCTGCCCTTCATCGGCAAAAGCGTGAACGGTGCCAGACGCTGGATAAGTTTTGGCATTATCAATTTCCAACCGTCTGAATTTGCCAAGTTAGGCACGTTGTTGTATGCCGCCAATTACATGGTGCGCAAAATGGATGTGAAAGAAAAATTCTTTGCAGCCGTCACACCTATGGCTGTGGCGATTGCCATTGTGGGTTCTTTGTTACTGGCTGAACCCGACATGGGCGCCTTCTTGGTGATTGCCGTCATCGCCATGGGGATTTTGTTCTTAGGCGGCGTCAATGCCCGCATGTTTTTGCTGATCACCGGCATTTTGTTGATCGCCTTCGGTTTGATGATCGCCTTGTCGCCTTGGCGGCGCGAACGCATTTTTGCGTACCTCGACCCCTTCGGGGCCGATTACGCCTTGGGCAAAGGCTATCAGTTGTCGCATTCGTTGATTGCCATCGGGCGCGGTGAAATATTCGGTGTCGGCTTGGGCGGCAGTGTGGAAAAACTGCATTGGTTGCCCGAAGCGCACACCGACTTCTTGCTCGCGGTGCTGGGCGAGGAGTTTGGCTTGGTCGGCGTGGTCATCGTGATTGCGGTGTTCATGTGGTTGACACGTCGCATCATGTTCATCGGCCGTCAAGCGATTGCCATGGACCGGGTGTTCGCCGGTCTGGTCGCGCAAGGTGTGGGTGTGTGGATTGGCTTTCAAGCCTTCATCAACATGGGCGTGAACTTGGGCGCATTGCCGACCAAAGGTCTGACATTGCCCTTGATGAGTTACGGCGGTTCAGCGATTTTGCTCAACCTGATTGCGCTGGCGATTGTGTTGCGCGTCGACTATGAAAACCGCTTGCTGATGCATGGAGGCCGTGTATGACGACACGCACGGCTTTGGTCATGGCGGGTGGAACGGGAGGACACATCTTCCCGGGACTGGCCGTGGCCGCGTTGTTGCGCAGTCGCGGATGGAATGTGCATTGGCTGGGCGCGCCTGCGCCGAGCATGGAGAGTGAGTTGGTGCCTAAACACGGTTTTGTGTTTGAAACCGTGCGCTTTGGCGGTTTACGCGGCAAAGGTCTGTTCACTGCGGCATTGTTGCCCTTGCGATTACTGCAAGCGTTTTGGCAAAGCCTGCAAGTGGTGCGTCGATTGAAACCCGATGTGCTGGTCGGCTTGGGCGGCTACATCAGTTTTCCGGGCGGCATGATGGGTGTATTGTGCGGCAAACCGCTGGTGCTGCATGAGCAAAATTCAGTGGCGGGTTTGGCCAATAAAGTATTGGCGCACATCGCTGACCGGGTGTTATCCACTTTTCCGTCTGTATTGCCCAAAGCGCAGTGGGTGGGTAACCCCATGCGCAACGCGTTTCTGGAGCAAGCGCCGCCTGCACAAAGGTTCGAAGCTCGCGGCGGTGTGTTGCGTATTCTGGTTGTGGGAGGCAGTCTGGGTGCGCAGGCTTTGAACAGTGTGGTGCCGCAAGCTTTAGCGTTGATACCGGTTGATCAACGCCCGAAAGTGATTCATCAGGGCGGTGCCAAACACATCGGCCAGTTACAAACAAATTACGCACAGGCAGGTGTGCAAGCAGAGTTGCTGGCCTTCATCGAAGACACAGCAACCGCTTTTGCAGAAGCCGACTTGGTGATTTGCCGTGCTGGTGCCAGCACGGTCAGTGAAATTGCAGCCATTGGTGCAGCGGCTTTGTTCGTGCCGTTTCCGCACGCGGTGGACGACCACCAAACAGTGAACGCACAGTTTCTGGTGAACCAACAGGCTGCATGGTTGATGCCGCAAAGCAGTTTGACTGCAACTGGCTTGGCTGAATTTATTCAAAGCATCAACCGTGGGCAATTGCTGCAAGCAGCTGACAAAGCCTATGGCTTGCGCAAAACACATGCGGCACTCGATGTGGTGCAAGCATGCGAAGAGGTGTCGGCATGAAGCACGCTATCAGCCATGTGCATTTTGTCGGCATTGGTGGTGCCGGTATGAGTGGTATCGCCGAGATATTGCACAACCTGGGCTACACCGTGTCGGGCTCCGACATGGCCGACGGACCGGTGTTGCGTCGCTTGCAAGCCATGGGTATTCACACGCGTGTAGGTCATGCCGCGCAATACATCGAGGGTGCCGGTGCAGTGGTGACTTCCACTGCCGTGCAAGCAGACAATCCGGAAGTGATCGCCGCCCACGCCAAACTCATACCGGTGGTGCCGCGTGCCGTCATGCTGGCCGAATTGATGCGCTTAAAGCAAGGCATCGCCATCGCAGGAACCCACGGCAAAACCACCACCACCAGTTTGGTCGCCAGCGTGTTGGCGCAAGCCGGTATGGACCCGACCTTTGTGATCGGCGGGCGACTCATCAGTGCAGGCGCAAATGCCAAACTCGGCTCCGGCGATTACATCGTGGTCGAGGCCGATGAATCCGATGCCTCATTTTTAAATTTGAACCCCATCATGTCGGTCGTGACCAATATCGATGCCGACCACATGGAAACCTACGGGCATGATTTCGGCAAGCTCAAACATGCCTTCATTGAGTTTTTACACCGCATGCCGTTTTACGGTGCGGCGGTGTTGTGCGCGGACGACCCAGTGTTGCAAAGCATATTCCCTGAAGTATCGCGGCCGATCACCAGTTACGGATTGTCGGAAGGTTCGCAGGTCAGAGCGCACGATGTCAAAGCGGTGGGTTCACGCATGCAGTTTCGCGTGACGCGCAGCAACGGCATCACCTTGCCAGATATGCAGATAGACCTGAACTTGCCCGGTATGCACAACGTACGCAATGCATTAGCGGCGATATCCATTGCTGTGGAGTTGAATATTCCAGATGCAGCCGTGGTGCAAGCTTTGGCGGATTTCAAAGGTGTGGGCAGACGTTTCCAACACCATGGTTCTGTGCCTGCCAAAAATGGCGGTCATTACACCTTGATAGAAGACTACGGGCACCATCCGGTGGAATTGGCGGCGACCATAGAAGCCGCGCGTGGCGCATTCCCCGCGCGACGTCTGGTGCTGGCATTTCAACCGCACCGCTACACGCGCACCCGCGATTGCTTTGAAGATTTTGTGCGGGTGCTGGGCTTGGCCGATGTGGTCTGGTTGACAGAGGTGTATGCCGCGGGTGAAGCGCCTATTGCCGCTGCCGACGGCCGGGCGTTAGCGCATGCATTGCGGGTGTCAGGGCAACAGGAATTGGTGTTTGCGCAAGACCTGACGCAGTTGGAAGAGTTGGTGCGGCAACAAGCGCTGGATGGTGATGTGGTTATGTGCATGGGTGCCGGTTCCATCGGACAACTCCCGTTGCGATTGCAGTCAACAGGCCACAATGAAAAACCTGTGCTCAAGGTGGTGAAGTCATGACGGCGTTTGATATTCAAACAGCCAAAGTGGCTGTGCTGATGGGCGGCCATTCGGCGGAGCGCGATGTGTCATTGATGTCAGGCCAAGGCGTACTTGAAGCTTTGACATCGCAAGCCGTCAATGCGCACGCGTTTGATCCGGCCAAGCAGTCATTGTTAGGTTTGAAAACGCAAGGGTTTACACACGCATTCATTGCATTGCATGGCCGCCATGGTGAGGATGGCACTGTCCAAGGCGCATTGGAGTTAATGGGCATTCCTTACACCGGTTCGGGTGTCATGCCATCTGCGATTGCCATGGACAAACACATGACCAAACGCATTTGGCTGGCACAAGGTTTGTCCACACCGCAAGCTGTGTGGCTCACACCATCGCAACAAACACTGCAAGCGATAGCAGCCATTCCCGCCGAACTGGGTTTGCCGTTGATTGTGAAACCGCCGCATGAAGGTTCTTCCATCGGTGTGAGTAAAGTCAACCATGCCAGTGAGTTGCAAGCGGCGGTCACACTCGCCACCCGATACGACCCTTATCTG
>CANHLD010000013.1 GCA_947461325.1 Comamonadaceae bacterium | reverse complement strand
GGGTTGGTGGTAAACGCAGGTATCGAAATAAATATTGTTGAGCAAATGTTCTTCGAGCAAAGGCTTTTTCAGCTCTTGCGCCAAGCCTCGAAAACGTCCCCAGTGGTAAGGCACCGCGCCGCCGCCATGCGGTATCAAAAACTTCAGCGTCGGAAAATCTTTGAATAAATCGCTGGTCAGGCATTGCATGAATGCCGTGGTGTCGGCATTCAAATAATGCGCACCCGTGGTGTGAAAACAGGCATTGCAACTGGTGGACACGTGGATCATGGCGGGCAAGTCGTACTCGACCATTTTTTCGTAAATTGGATACCAATGTTTATCGCTCAAAGGCGGGCTGGTCCAATGGCCGCCGGAAGGATCGGGGTTGAGGTTGATGCCGACCGCGCCGTATTCTTTGACACATTTTTCTAGCTCGGGAATGCAAGTAGCCGGGTCTACGCCGGGCGACTGGGGAAGCATGGCCACCGGAACGAAGTGCTCTGGGAACAAGGTAGAGACGCGGAAACACAATTCATTGCAAATCGCCGCCCATGTAGATGAGACTTGAAAATCGCCGATGTGGTGCGCCATGAACGAAGCACGCGGCGAAAACAGCGTGACGTCGCTGCCACGCTCTTTCATCAAACGCAATTGGTTGGTTTCGATGCTGTGACGCAAATCATCGTCGCTTATCTTTAACTCTGAGGCCTGCGGCATAAGGGCCGGGTCTTGGATGCCTGCGATCTGGCGGTTGCGCCAATCTTCCAGTGCCTTGGGTGCAGTGGTGTAGTGACCGTGACAGTCGATGACCAGACTCATATTTCTTACTCCTCAAAACACACGAACAAGCTCAAACCACCCAGCCGTTTATTAAAGACACGGGGCCAGCAACCGCCAGCAAGCCAGAGGCCAACACCAGATGCGGTCCAAACGGCAATGCTTCACCGGGCTGCACACGTTTTAACAAACGCGCAATCAATGCGACGATGACACCACTGACGGAAGCTATCAACACCAGCATAGGCAAGGCCATCCAACCCAGCCATGCACCCGAGGCAGCGAGCAATTTGAAGTCGCCTCCACCCATGCCTTGTTTGCCAGTGAACCAACCGAACACAGCTTGTACCAACCAGAGTACGCTGTATCCCACGGCAGCGCCCCACACACTTTGCGCCAGCGTCACATTGATCCAACCCAGCGAAGCGCACAACATACCGCCCCACATCAATGGCAAAGTCAGGCTGTCCGGCAGCAACATGGTGTCAGCATCAATCAATGCCAGTGCCAGATTGACGGTGGCAAACATCGCCCATGCGAATGCAGTCCATGTCACGCCCCAATGCCAAGCGCAAAAAGCCCAAGACAACGCGACGCTGAGCTCAACTAAAGGGTAACGCCATGACACTTTGGCATCGCAATGTGCACATCGGCCCTTGAGAAACAGAAAACTTAACACAGGCACCAGATCGATAACGCGCAGCGGTGTGTGACATGTAGTGCAATGTGAACCGGGCGTCGACAAATTGAAAGTGGGCTGCTGATTTGTGGCGTCAGCTTTTAATTCTGCACATTGTTGGTCCCATTCACGCTGCATCATTTGCGGCAAACGCCACACCAGCAAATTGAGGAAGCTGCCGATTTGCAATCCCACCAATCCCGCAAAAAGCGGCCACGCCCAAGGCAAGCTGTCAAAAACATCCATCACATCATTCTCACCAGCCACAAACACACACCGGGAAAGAACAACAGCAACAACAAACGAAGCACATCCCAAGCCAGAAAAGGAAACACACCTTTGTATGTTTCAGACATGGGAACTTCCCGCGCCAAGTTATTCACCACATACACATTCAGCCCCACTGGCGGCGCAATCAAGCCGATGCCCACCGTCATCAACACCAAAATACCAAACCAAATGGCTTTGAGTTCGGTGGGCAAGCCCCATAAGTCAAGTTGCATGATGGCGGGAAAAATAACAGGAATGGTCAGCAACAGCATAGACAACTCGTCCATGACACAACCCAGCACCACGTACAACACCATCACTGCCATCACCACCACAATAGGAGCCACAGGCAAATGGCTCACCCAATCGGCCACCATCGACGGCATGGCAGACAAAGCCAGTGCGGCATTCATCATGTCTGCGCCCAAAAAAATCATGAACACCATGGCGCTGGTTTCAGCCGTGCTAAGCAGTGCTTGTCGCATGCCTGCACCTTTGAGTTCACCTCGCGCCAACCCGATAGCAAATGTCAACAATGCGCCAATGGCCGCCCCTTCCGTAGGAGAAAAGATGCCACCATAAATGCCACCAAACACCACCACAAAAATCATGAGGATCGGCCAAATTTTCCATAGTGCTTCCCAGCGCTGGGCAACCGTCGACTTTTCGCTGGGCGGGGCCATTTCCGGACGGAATCTGCAATACAAAGAAATAACCAACATGTACCCCAGCGCAGCCAAGATACCGGGCACGATGGCCGCAGCAAACAACTTGGCAATGTTTTGCTCGGTCAATATGGCATACACCACCAAGGGCACGGAAGGCGGGATCAAAATACCCAAGGTGCCACCGGTGGCCAAGGTGGCAGTAGATAAGCGCCCCATGTAACCATGGGCTTTCATCTCAGGATAAGCGACCTGCGTGATCGTTGCCGATGTCGCCACAGAGGATCCGCATACCGCACCAAAAGCCGCCGCGCTCAAGATGGCAGCCATGGCCAAACCACCACGCACATGACCCATCAATGCCGATGCCGCGCGAAACAAGTCGCGGCTTAAACCGCCTTGTGTGGCGAAATTTCCCATCAATAAAAACAAAGGGATGACACTTAATTCGTAGACTGTCAAACGCGCGACTGCACTGCCTTTGAGCAAATTGAACAAGGCCATTTCGTTGTTGATCGCCCAATAACCCAAGGCGCCGGGTATGAACATGGCCGCTGCAATCGGCACACGCACAGCCATCATCAAGAGCATCAGGGCAAACATGCCCAAACCAATGGCGGTGGGCGATGTCATGCTGAAGCCTCGCCTTGTGAATCTGTCAAGGAACGGCCTTGAGCCAACCGCCAAGCCTGCACCATAGCCACCAAAGCCGCCAGTGCCAAGCCCGGGGCCAAGCATGCATAAGCCCACCACATGGGCAAACCCAAAATCATGGTTGCTTCAAACGATTCGTAAGCGACAGCCGCACCGGCCGCAGAACGCCATGACAGCACTGCATACATCAGCGCCAGCAACACACTGCCCAATGCATCGAGTCTGGAAACGGTTTTTGGGGAAGCACTTTGTGTGAAGAAATCCACAAAAATATGGGCGCCGCGCCATTGGCACCAAGGAAGGCAAAGCGAGAGGCTGAGCGCAATACCCATTTGCACCATTTCAACGTCACCTTGCAGTGGTGACTGAAACATAGCGCGACCAATCACACTCCAAGTGGTCATGGCACCGATCATCAAAGCAAATACAGTACCTGCCAAGGCGCACCATGCGCATAGACGGAACAAAAGGCGGCTCACTTTTTGTATTTGGCCAACAAGTCAGTGGCGTCCTGTAGCAATTGACGGCCATTCAATCCGCGCCGACCCACTTCGTCAAACCATTCCTCTCGCAACGGTGCTGCGGCTTTCATCCAATGGTCTGTCTCGGCTGCAGACAGCACCAAGATAGTGTTGCCGCGTGATTGCGCAGTTTTGCGCCCCGCCTCTTGGCTCTCGTCCCAAATCTTACCGATTTGCTTGGATAAGGCAGCGCCGCTGTTGCGATCGATCACGGTTTTTACTTCAGCAGGCAAGCTGTCATAGCGCGATTGGTTCATTGCAAAAATGAAAACGGCCGAATACATGGCGGGTTTGGACGGATGTGTTTCGGTATGAAACTTGGTCATCTCTTGTAACTTGAAACCGGGGATGACTTCCCATGGCAGTAAGAACCCGTCGATGGTTCCCTTGGACAACGCGTCTGCCACGGCTGGCACCGGCATGCCCACAGGTGTCGCACCCAGCTTGGCCAATAACTTGTTGGTCAAACGGGTCGGGGCCCGCATCTTGAGTCCTTTGAAATCATCCAGCGTTTTGATTTGTTTGGAAGCCGTGTGAGCGTAGCCTTCGTCATGCACCCAAACAGCCAAAATTTTGGTGCCGGGAAATTCTTTGGTCGCATTTTTTTGCAAATAGTCCCAAGCTGCCGAAGCGGCCACTTCGGCGGAGTTGGTCAAAAAAGGCAGCTCAAACACTTCCATTGCCGGAAAACGCCCTGCGGTGTAACCAGGCAGCGTGACCACCAAATCGTCCACCCCATCACGCACTCTGTCGACCAATTGGGCGGGTGTGCCACCGCCAGACATGGCGGGCAGCAACTGGCACTTCACAAGGTTTTTAGATTCGGCTGCAATCTTCTCGCACCAAGGGCCAATCACCCGCGTCGGCGCCATCGCTGTGGAGGGCCAAATATGGTGAAACTTCAACACCACTTCTTCAGCGGCAGCCATCCATGAAACCGACACACATCCAACAAACAACACATAGAAACGCAAGTGATTCAGCATGGCTTACTCGTTAAAAAAGGAAAAAAACCAAGAATATTCTTGAGCCTCGGCACCACACTATACCGGCTAGCCCCCGATAAGAAACCGATCCAACCAGAGCGGCGAGGCTAACAGCGGAGTGACACCATAAGCTCTTCATCGGTGGCTACGCCTGATCAAGTTCACGCCGGGTAACTGCTCGGCTTGTGTACTGCGCATGGCTTCGCTCAAATTGCGTTGCGCCAAGCGTGAATGCTCGCGCATGATAGCCTCGGCGCGAGACCCTTCGCGTCGCTCAATGGCTTGCAACACCTGTCGGTGCTGATCTTGGGCAACGATCAACATGTCTCTGGCTTGGGGGCTATTGGCTTGACTCACTACAAAACCGGAGGGAGAAGCGAACGGCAAACCAACCACGCGTTCCCATTCGCGGCGCAACACGTCACTGCCCGCCATTTCGCCCAGCAAGGCGTGAAACTCCTCGTTCTGCGTCACGTAAGCGCTGAATGCATCCTCGTTCAAACTGCCAGTGGCCAGCAATTGGTCAATTTTCAGCAAACAAGCACGCGCCTCGGCCAGCAACACCGGCGCGCATCCGCGCTCTGCCGCGAGACGCGCCGACAGTCCTTCGAGCGTGCCGCGCAATTCGATAGCGTCAGACACATCGCGCTCGGTGAAGGTGCGCACCGCATAACCGCCATTGGCCAAAGACTCGAGCAATCCTTCCTGCTCAAGTTTCATCAAAGCGGTGCGAATGGGCGTGCGCGATACACCAAGCTTGTCTACCAGTGTGAGTTCGGCAATCCGCGCACCGGCGGGCAGTTCTGCCGCCAGAATCATTTCGCGCAAACGCAGTTGTGCCCGCACGGCCTGCGAATGACCGGGCGCTGCTTCAGCAGAAAAAGGGGGGCGTTCTGCGGTGTTCAAAGGGTGTACAAGTGTGTATTTGTGGGCAATTCTTCTTCCAAATTGTATACATTAAGACAAAAAAACTGGGCAAATTGGCAAATTTTATGCTTTTTTGGCCATTTATGTATACTTCGCCGCGTTCTAAGCCCCTTCTTCAACCGCCCAGGAGAATCCATGACCACCCCCCACATCCCCGCCCGCTTCGACCATGTCGGCAGCTTTTTGCGCCCCGCCTACCTTTTAGAGGCGCGGGAACAAAAAGCCAAGGGTCAGATCACGCCCGAGCAACTGCGAGTGGTGGAAGACAAAGCCATCACTGAAGTTATCAAGTTTCAAGAAGATGTGGGCTTGAAGTCCATCACCGACGGCGAGTTCCGCCGCACCTATTTCCACATCGATTTTCTGGAGCAAATGGGCGGTGTGAAAACCGACATACCGGTCACCATCGAGCGCCCCGACGGCACGCAGGAACTCGCGCCTCCTGTGATCCGAGTGATCGACAAAGTGCGGCATGTGAAAGACATTCAACTCGCTGACTTCAATTATTTGAAATCACAAATCGCCAAAGGCAGCACGCCCAAGGTGACGATTCCCTCACCAACCATGCTGCACTTTCGCGGCGGTCGCGCCGGTATCAGCAAGGACGCTTACCCCGAACTTGACCCTTCTTTTTACGACGATGTGGCCAAAGCCTACGGTGATGAGTTGCACTCACTGGCCGCCGCAGGCTGCACTTATGTGCAAATGGACGACACCAACCTCGCCTATTTGTGCGATGACAAAATGCGCGAAGCCGCACGTGCGCGTGGCGACGACCCCAATGAATTGCCGCACCGCTACGCTACCTTCATCAACAAAGTGGTGGCGCACAAACCCGCCGGCATGACGTTGGCCATGCATTTATGCCGTGGCAATTTCAAAAGCACGCACGCCGCTGCCGGAAACTACGAACCCGTGGCCGAGGCATTGTTGTCCGAGATGAACATAGACGCCTATTTCCTGGAATACGACGACGACCGCAGCGGCGACTTCCGGCCCTTGCGTTACCTGGCCAAAGACAAATTGGTAGTGTTGGGCTTGGTGACCACCAAATTCGGCGCGATGGAAACCAAAGACAACTTGAAGCGACGCATCGACGAAGCCGCCAAATACGCACCCTTGGCGCAACTCGCACTGTCACCGCAATGCGGTTTTTCCAGCACGGTGCACGGTAACAATATTGCGGTTGACGACCAGCGAAACAAATTGCGTTTGGTCATTGAAACTGCACAAGAGGTGTGGGGCAACAGCTAAGCGGTTCAACGGCCTTTGAAGTCGGCGGGTCTGCGTTCTTTGAATGAAGCCAAGCCCTCTTTCAAATCGTCGGTGAATGCAACGTCTCTGAATGAGCGTGACTCCCACTGCAAGGCTTCGCCCATGTGCATGCCGACAGAGCGTCGCACCACTTCTTTGGCGAAACGGTGCGACAGTGGTGCACGCGTGGCCAGCATGTGCGCATACTCCAAAGTCTTGGTTAAGAGTTCGTGTGGCGCATACACACGATTGACCAAACCGATGCGGTAAGCATGCTCGGCATTGACCCGTTCACCTGACAAAATGATTTCCATGGCGTGGCCCATACCGACAATTTGCGGCAAGCGAATCAAGCCGCCATCGCAGGCATGAAAGCCCCATTTCGCGTCTTGCAAGGCGAACTCTGCATTGTCTGAACAAAAGCGCATATCGCACGCCAAGGCCAACTCGAAGCCACCGGAAATGGCAAAACCATTGACCGCAGCCAAAATGGGTTTGTCTATATCAAGGTTGCGGGTGATGCCACCAAAGCCAGGCCCGTTGGTGTACTTGGCGCGAAACTCTGGCGCAGCGGCCTGTGCAAAGTTCAAGGTGTAGGTTTTTAAATCTGCACCGGCGCAAAAAGACTTGTCACCAGCGCCGGTGATGACCGCAACACGCGCTTGCTCGTCACGGTCAAACTCGTGCCAGATGTCTATCAACTCATCGTTGGCTGCGAAATCCAGCGAATTCATTTTGTCGGCGCGGTTGATGGTGATCAATCGCACCGCACCGTGTTTTTCGTAAGCAATATCAGCCATGTGAGGTCACCTTGAAAATGGGAATATCGGATGCAGTATCTGCAATTGCAACAGCTTGTACGCGGTCACCGGTTTGGTCGGTTGCTTCGTGCAGCAATCGCCCAGAAATGCGCATGCCGTTGTCTAGATCAAAAACGCCGACATGGTAAATGCCCTCAGCCTTGAAACGCATTGGCGGTTTGCGGATCGTGGTCCAACTTGCCAATGTGCCGCTAGCAGTCACGAGAACCGGGGAAAACCGTCGACCCAAACAATAGGCGCAAGCCATCGGTGAGCGCTGAGTCAAGGTTTGGCAATCGTTGCATTGGTAAGCTGTTAAGGTGGGCAATAAGGTAAGCGCATTCATGCTTCGCGTCCCAGAATATGCACAGTGCAGGCCACGCCGGTGCCACCTAAGTTATGCGTCATGCCTATGGCCGCATCAGCGACCTGATTGGTATGTTCACCACGCAACTGCCACACCACTTCCACAATTTGCCCCACACCGGTCGCACCCACCGGATGCCCTTTGGCGAGCAAACCGCCGCTGGGGTTGATGGCGATATCACCCTGCATACCGGTACGGCCTTGTGCCGCCCAGCGACCGCCCTCGCCTCTGGGCACGAGCCCTAAGTCTTCGCTGTCGATGATTTCAGCGATAGAAAAACAATCGTGAAGCTCCACCAAATCAATGTCTGAAGGCTGCAAACCCGATTGCTTGTAAGCCTGTTGAGCAGCATGCACCGTCGCATCAAATGAACACAAATCCGGGTGTTGAGAAATGCGTGCGGAGCCACTGGTTTGCACACTGGCCATCACGCGTATTTGTGGGGTGTGCGGACTCTGTGACAACAAATCTTTCGCGCACACCACCACGGCCGCCGCACCGTCGCTGGGCGGGCAACAATCAAACAGTTGCAATGGATCAGCAATCAAGGCGGAAGCACACACTTGCTCCAGCGTTAAATCTGCACCCATTTGGGCCAGTGGATTTTTCAAACCATTCGCTTTGTTTTTGATGACGACTGCCGCAATGTCTTCGCGCGTGGTGCCGTATTGCTGGGCATGTGCACGCCAGGCCAATCCGAACAAGCCGGGGAATGTCAGTCCGCTCAAGCCGTCGTATTCGTTGTCCATGGCACAGTTAAGTGCCGTCGTCATTTCAGTGGTGCTTGCATGGGTCATCGTCTCCACACCCACAACCAGCACGGCATCGCACAAACCTGTGGCGACCATCAAGCATGCGTGACGCATGGCAATACCACCCGACGCACAAGCGCCCTCTACCTTGGTGCAAGGAATGCCCGTCAAGCCAAGCTGCTCGGCCACCAAGCCCGCCAGAACTTCTTTGCCGTTCAATGGGCCACTGATGAAATTGCCGAGGTACACGGCGCCTATGCGTGCCCGATCTATGCCGGACTCGACGATGGCTTGCGCGCAAGCGTCCACCGCCAGCGACTCGATGCTGCGGCCTGCGTGTTTACCGAAAGTGGTTGAACCCGTGCCTGCTACATACACATTGCGCATCATGGGCGTTCCTGTTTGAGTTGTTGTCTCAATGCGGTTTTCAAAATCTTGCCGTAATTGTTTTTCGGCAAGTCAGAGGGAAAGAAATACTCACGTGGCCGTTTAAAGCGCGCGAGGTTGTCCAGACACAGTTGATCGAGTTCTTGCGGTGTCACTGTCATCCCTGCTTTGGGCACCACAAAAGCCACCGGTTCTTCTCCCAAGTCGGCGCTCTCCATGCCGATGACAGACACCTCAGCAACTGCCGGGTGGTGTAACAACACCTCTTCGATTTCACGCGGGTAAATATTACTGCCGCCTCTGATGATCAAGTCTTTGGAGCGGTCGCGCAAAGTGAGGTAACCCAGTTTATCCATGGAGCCAATGTCGCCTGTCCAAAGCCAGCCTTCTCGAATGGCGGATGCCGTGGCTGCCTCGTTGTTCCAATAACCCAGCATGCGGGTGGCGCTGCGGGTGACGACTTCGCCGGGTTCGCCTGCTGGCATGTCCCGCCCGGCTTCATCCACCACACGTACTTCGACACCAGTGCGAGCTACACCACATGAAGCCAGTCGCGCCAAATGCGCCGCATCTTGCGGGCCTTGGTGATCTTGCCTGGACAACGCCGTGATGGTCATCGGGCTTTCACCCTGGCCGTAAATTTGTACCATGCGCGGCCCAAACAATTCCAAGGATTGCAGCAAATCAGACACATACATGGGACCGCCGCCGTAGGTGATGGTGTGCAAATGACCTGCGGGGTTAGCAATGCCTGTGCTGGCCCGCAGCATGCGGGTCAGCATGGTGGGTGCAGCAAAAAATGAGACTCGTGGATAGCGTTGCAATGCCTCGAAAACAATGTCAGGCGAGAACGCAGTTTCAATCACTTGATGCCCGCCATTGAACAAATGCGGCAAGCTGTACAAACCTGAACCGTGCGACAAAGGTGCGACATGCAAATGCGTGTCCCCGACCTGCACACAATCAATGTCAGCGCCGTACTGCAAACACATTTGCAGTAAATTTCGGTGAGACAACATCGCGCCCTTGGGCACACCGGTGGTGCCGCTGGTGTAAAAAATCCAGGCGATGTCATCGGCTTGCATTTGCGCGCAGTCAGACGGCGCGTGACGCAGCAAATCGACATAAGCATCATCATCCACACACAGCAAAAGAGGCGCGTGCGGCATGTCTAGCAAAACAATTTGTAAGCCTTCATGCAAAGCCGCGCTGCAAAACAACACACTGGCCTGACAGTCACCTGCGATCTGACGCACTTCCTTGGGATGCAGTTTGGCGTTCACCGGCACTGGACACAGACCGGCAATCCAACAAGCAAACAAAGTTTCAAAAAATGCAGCGCGGTTTTCCATGCAAATCATGACCCGCTGCGCGCGCTTGAGTGACAGGTTTTGTAGCAGGCCTGATGCCAAGGAGTGACTGCGAACTGCCAACTCCGCGTAGGTCAGCGTGTTGCCATGGCTGCTGAGCGCAGACAACTGGGGATGGCTTCGTGCACGGTTGAGAAACGGTTGAACAATATTCATCACATGATGCCGCTGTGGTTGTCTAACAGTCCGCGCAGGCTTGTCATGTGGAGATGTTCAAAGCCGGGGTGGAATGCGTGAATGCCAGTCTGTCACCCGTTGAAACGCGCTGCCTGCGCGTATGAGTGTGGCCTCATCTAAATGCGCAGATACAAGCTGTATGGCGACCGGTGTGTTTTTCACTGTGAAGCCAGCAGGCAAGGTGATGGTCGGGCTGCCGCTCATGTCAAATGGCGCGGTGAATTTGATGAGGCGGGCCAACTCGGAAGGCACCGTTCCGATGACTGACATCTCTTGGGTGGTCGGAGATGCCATGGGTTGCGCTGGTATCAAGAGTAAATCGCAGTTTTGAAAAAAACCGCGCACCGCGCCGGTGAAAGCGCGGCGGCGCAACCAGATTTTTTGCATCTCGACCGCGCTGATAGATCGGCCGAATTCAATCAAGCCACCCAAACCCGGTCCGTACAAATGCTTGTTTTTAGGATGCCAGGCTTCGTGCGCCACCGCTGTTTCTGCGGCACATGCGGTGCCCCAATCGGCCACGGCATCTGACACATCGGGAAAGCGCACATGGCGCATATCTGCGCCCAGCGATTGCAAAACATCGAAAGCGGATTGAACCGCTTTTTGCATGTCTGCATCCAAACCGGCGCAGTACTCAGGGTCGAAGCCAATGCGCAAACCGCTCAACTGCGTGTTGTCACCACACACATAGTCGGGTACAGGCGCGTGCAATGCCACGCTGTCATCTGCATCTGCGCCTGCGATCAAACCCAGCATGTGTCCGCAGTCCATGGCGGTGCGTGCCATCGGGCCGATATGGTCCAGCGAGGCGGCCAATTCGAACGCGCCATGCACAGGCACACGCGCCCAGGTGGGTTTGAGGCCGGTCACACCATTGGCAGCTGAAGGAAAACGGATAGAGCCGCCGGTGTCTGTGCCTATGGCCGCAAAACACAAACCTGCGGCAACAGCGACGCCGGAACCGCTGGAGGATGCACCTGACCAATGGTCGTCATGCCAAGGGTTGATGGGCGGCGGCACGTCCGGATGGTGGTCTGCGAATGCCGCTTCGGTCATGGTGAGTTTGCCGAGCAACACCGTGCCCGCTTCGCGCAAACGTTTCACCACTGTGCCGTCATACGATGGTTTGAAGTCGCGCATCATGGGCATGCCAGCCGCAGTGACGATGTCTTTGGTGTAGCACAGGTCTTTCAAAGCAACCGGCACACCGTGCAATGGACTGAGTATCTGGCGGCGCATGATCATGGCGTCAGCGTCACGCGCTTGCTTTAAAGCGATGTCATGCGAGACGGTAGCGTAGGACAACAAACGTTTATCGAGCCGGTCAATGCGGTTGAGCATCATTTGGGTGAGCTCGACAGACGACAGTTTTTTGCTGTGCAGCAGTCCTGCCAGTGTGTATGCGTCCAGAAAAGCCAGTTGGTCGTCAGTCACTGAGTGCTTTCTGTGGGGTCTGCTCAGGCGGTTTGCGGTGAACGCAAACCGAGTTCATTCACCATGCTTTGACGCATCTGAAATTTTTGCGGCTTGCCGGTGGCAGTAAGTGGAAATTCGCGCACGATTCGCAGATAACGCGGCGTTTTGTAATGCGCCATACGCGAGCGGCAGTACTCAATGAACTCGTCTGCTTCTGCGGTTTGCCCGTCTTGCAATATCACCCAGGCGGCGATTTCTTCGCCGTATTTGGCATCCGGCACGCCAAAGACTTGCACGTCCAACACTTTGGGATGTTGCATCAACTGGTTTTCTATTTCACGCGGGAACACGTTTTCTCCACCGCGTATCAGCATGTCTTTCACGCGCCCCACAATATTGCAATAGCCTTGCGCATCGATAGTGGCCAAGTCGCCGGTGTGCATCCAGCCTGCATCATCAATGGCCTCGGCAGTTTGCTGCGCGTCTTCCCAATAGGATCGCATCACCAGATAGCCACGCACACACAACTCACCCGGCACGCCAACGGGTACCATGCGGCCGTGCTCGTCAATCACCTTGGCTTGCACATGCGGTTGAATGCGACCTACCGTCGACACGCGCCTTTCCACCGGATCAGACACATGCGACTGGAACGACAGTGGCGACGTTTCGGTCATGCCGTAGCCGATGGTGATTTGCTTCATGTTGAGCGTGCGCATCACAGCCTGCATGGTCTCCACCGGACAAGGTGCTCCGGCCATGATGCCGGTACGCAATAAACTGAAATCCATGTTGGCCACACCCGGCTCGGCCAGCATGGATACAAACATGGTGGGCACACCGTGCAATGCCGTGCAGCGCTGTCTCAACACTGCTTTGAGGGTGGCAGCGGCATCAAAGCCTTCACCGGGGAACACCATGGCCGCACCCGCAGCGGTGCAGGTCAACACACCCAACACCATGCCGAAGCAATGGTAAAGGGGTACCGGAATGCACATGCGGTCTTCGTGAGTCAAGGCCATGGACTTGGCTGCAAAACGAGCGTTATTGACGATATTGAAATGCGACAAAGTGGCGCCCTTGGGGTTGCCCGTGGTACCGCTGGTGAATTGGATGTTGATGGCGTCGTCCGGGTCGAGCGAGGCAGATAAATCTTTCAAGCGCGCGTGTTGTGCCGGGCCTGCTTGCTGCAAAAAATCTTTGAAGCGCATCGCGCGAGCAGGCACAGGTGATTTGGCAGCTTCATGGGCAGGCACGGAAAGATCGTCAAGCAAGATGACGTGCTTCAAATGCTCCAGCTTCAAGGAAGTCAAATCACCGGCTTGTCCGGGGCGGTCAATCTCAGGCGCAAGTTGACGCAAGGTGTCTAAGTAGTTGTTGGTCTTAAAGCCACGCGCCATGACCAGCATTCGGCAACGCACTTTGTTCAAGGCGTATTCGAGTTCGCTGCTTTTGTAAGCGGGGTTGATGTTGACCAATACCGCACCGATGCGAGCGGTGGCGAACTGCGTCAACAACCATTCCAAGCGGTTGGGAGACCAGATGCCGACACGGTTGCCCCGGCGTATGCCCATGGCCAGCAAAGCGGCTGCCATGTTGTCAGCCTGTTGTTGCAAGTCATACCAACTCAATCGCTGGTTTTGCGAGACAAACACGGCCGCATCGCGCGACCCGTGACGCACCACCGCACGGTCGAGCAACTGCGGAATGGTCATGAAATGCAACGACGAATCGGTAGGACCGGCGACAAACGACAAAGAGCCGGGCGGACTCAACTTGTGGTCCGCACCGCCTTTGACCCAATCTGACAGAAATGGATTGTGAGACACGTTTGCCTGTTTCCTGCTGTCTGAATACTGCGCTGTGAATTAGAAATTGCGCCAGTCACCGGCTTGCTCAAATGCATGGGCTGCGCGGTAAATGGTGGACTCGTCCCAATGCTTGGCAACCAGTTGCATGCCAATGGGCAAACCGTTGGACATGCCGCATGGCACGCTCATCGCGGGGTGTCCGCTGACATCCATCGGACAAGTGTTGCCCAGCATTTCCAATGCGCGTTGCACATAGAGTTTGAGCGAGGCATTGGCTGGCGGCAACGGTGTCGCTTTCATGGGCAGTGTCGGTAACAACAACAAGTCATAGCGCGACAACGCATCGTCGTAAGCCTTGGCTAACACGCGACTTAAGTTTTGCGCCTTGGCGTAAAAATGGCCACGGTAATTTTTGATGAAATACTCACCCGCCATCATTGAAACTTTCAGCGAAGGTGACAATTCGTCGGCACGTGAGCGCCATGCTGAATGGGCATCCAGCAAACTGGTGGTGTACAAACCCTTCCAGTTGAATCCCATGCCGTTGCCGTTCATCATTTGAGCCTGCAAACCCTCTACGGCAATCGCTGTCCAAATGGCCGGGCCGTCCATATGCATAGGCACAGATACATCTTCCACAATCGCGCCCATAGAGCGCAAACGGTCAGCGGCCTGACGTACCTTGTGATCCACATCTGGTTCGCTGTCGGCGCGGTTAAAGCCTTCGAGCAACACGCCAATGCGCAAACCGGAAACGCCGCGTCCTAATGCTGCGGTGTAGCGGTCTACACGCGGGCTGTACTGGCGTGGGTCTAAACCGTCAGCACCCGCAATCACTTCGAGCAACAAGGCGTTATCAGACACAGTGGCTGTCATGGGTCCTGCATGGTCGATGGTGGCTTCAATCGGCATGATGCCGGTGTAAGGCACCAGACCGTGCGTTGGTTTCATACCGTAAATGCCGCACCAAGAAGCAGGCATGCGGATAGAACCGCCTTGGTCGCCACCGATGGCCAAGTCGAGTTCACCCGCGCCGACCAAAGCAGCCGAACCGGAGGAAGAGCCGCCGGCGGAATAGCCGTAGCGGTAAGGGTTGTGCACTGGACCTGCTGCATTGGTGTGACTGCCGCCGGACAAACAAAAATACTCGCAATGCGCTTTGCCTGCGATGGTGCCACCGGCATCCAAAATGCGCGTGACCAAAGTAGCGTCCACATCGGGCACATAGCCTTCAAGGGATGATGCGCCGTTCATCATGGGCACGCCAGCGAGACACACATTGTCTTTGAGCACCACACGTTTGCCACTTAAGGGTCCGTGGGCGGCGCCACGTACTTCGCTCTTGACAGCCCAAGCGTTCAGCGGGTTGTCTGCCGCACTGGGTTTGATGCCGGGGGTGCGCGGGTAGCGAACTGGCGGCAAGTTGTCGGGCAACTGCGTTAAACGGTCGTAGGACTGGAAAGTACCTTCCATGATTTCAAGGTATTCAGCCACTTCGCGGGACGACATGTTCATATGCAGCGATTCGACGATGGCGTGCATTTGATCGACAGTAGGACGTTTGACAGTAGACATGATTCCCCCGGGGCCGGTGGCCTTAGATTCGATGGCGGTTGAATGCGACCGCTTGTTGATAGAAGAAGATTTGACCGATGGACGACTGTCCGCACGCACATGTTCTGCACTGGCGTGGATGCTTGCAGACTCAGGTGGCGTGTGATGTGATGCGTGCGATGCAGGTTTGGCGGCATGCGAGTGTGGGCTGTGTGTCATGCGCGCCGAGCCCATGCCGAGCAATTCACTCAAACCGCCGCCGCTCAATTGGCTGGCATGCAATTCTTTGATGATGGTGCCACGCTCAAAAACCGCCACGCGATGAGCGACATCGAGTACCAAGTCCAGGTTTTGTTCAACGATGATCAAAGCCAAACCGAACTCATCGCGCAGTCGAGCCAGCGTGGCGCCAATCTCTTGCACGATGGAGGGTTGAATGCCTTCGCTCGGTTCATCGAGCAATAACAACCAAGGCTTGGGAACCAGTGCACGAGCCAAGGCCAAAATTTGCTGCTCGCCGCCGGACAAGGAGCCGCCCTTGCGATCCAGCAGCACACGCAAACGCGGGAACTGATCGACCACACGCTCTACCGCTTGCTCTTCGGTTTCGCCTATGTCTTCGCGCCAAGCCATGCGCAGGTTTTCAAGAGCAGAGAGGCCGGGCAAAATGCCACGGCCCTGCGGCACATAACCAATGCCCATTTGCGAGCGCTGGTGCGCGGCAGAACCGGTGGCGTCAGTCCCGTCGAGTTCAATGCGCCCGCCGGTGGAAGGCATCAAGCCCATGATGACTTTGAGCAGCGTGGTTTTGCCCATGCCGTTGTGGCCAACGATACCGACCGCTTCACCTTCGTGGATTTGCAAATTGACGCCGTGAAGCACAGGCACGCGTCCGTAGCCAGCGCGCAAGTCAGCGACTTGCAGCACCACGTCGGCGCGCTCAAAATGGTCTGCAGCAGTGTTGTGTGACTCAGCCATGCTTATTTCGCCCGGTTGCCAATGTAAACCTCACGCACTTTGTCGTTATTCATCACCGCGTCAGTGGCACCCTCCATCAGCACCGCACCTTGGTGCAATACCGTGACCGAGCCGCCGAGCATGCGGACAAAATTCATATCGTGATCGACCACCACCACTGCGGCTTGCTGGTTGATGCCATGAATCAATTCAACCAACCGATCTGCTTCGGCCCCTGTGATGCCGGCAGCAGGTTCATCGAGCAACACCAATTTGGGACGTTGGCACAAGACCAAACCGATTTCGACAATTTGTCTTTGACCGTGTGCTAATTCACCCACTTGACGGCGCATATGGGTTTGCAAACCCAGTTCTTCAATCACACGGTCTACTTCAGCAGAAGCACCGTTTTTGCCGTGAATGCGACGCGCCGACAGCCACAGGTTTTCCCACACAGTCAAACCATTCATGACAGAAGGCACCTGGGTTTTGATACCGACGCCGAGTTGCACAATTTCGTGCGGTCTCCAACCGGTGACATCGTGCCCTCGAATAAAAACACGGCCGTTGCTGTGGTTGATCTGGTGCAAACCGGTCATGCATTTGAACAAGGTGCTTTTTCCTGCCCCGTTGGGACCGATCAGGCAACGCAGTTCACGCTCGCGCAAATTGAAGTTGACATTATTGACAGCCAACACACCGCCGAAACGCATGGACAAATCGCGGGTCTCGACAATCATTTCACTCATGATTGACCTCCGCTTTTGTCATGTCCGGCTGAGGCACGTGGTTGGCGACGCTCCCCTGCACGGCGGCGCATGCTGTTGTTGCGTGCACGGCTGACACTGCGCTCACCTTGATTTTTACGCCAACCCATGACCGTTGGCAATAAACCCCGTGGCAACAGCAAGACCACCAACACCAAAATGGCACCGATGACCAAGGAGTTGTCGATGAAAGTTTGGCCTCCGAGCAATAGCTTCATAGTGCCTAGCAACACCGCACCAATGACTGGACCCATCAAGGTGCCCAAGCCGCCTGCGATCACCCAAATGATGACCTCGACCGATTGACCCAATCCGAACAATGCCGGCGTGACGATTTCCGCCCAACTGGCAAACAAACAACCTGCCATGCCAGCCATGGCGGCAGACAAAGCAAAAATGCCGGTCTTGTAAGCAGGGGCGTTGTAGCCCAACAGTTCAATGCGCGATTCGTTTTCGCGAATACCGAGCAAAATGCGACCGAATGCGCTGGACAATACCCAGCGCGAAATCAGGTAGCAAAAGACCAGACAACACAAAACCAGATAGTACAAAGCGGTGCCGAAGATAGGTGTGCTCGGGTCGCCAGGCACATTCAAAATAGGAAATGCAGGAATGCCGTTGAAGCCACCGAGCCGTGCGTTGCCAATGCTGTAAGCGTCGCCAGCGGTCGCGCCCATGAACTTGGCCATGATCAGCGAAAACACCAAGGTGATGACGCCCATGTAGACATCGCTGATGCGTCCGTAAAACATCATGGCACCTATGAGTGCCGCGACAAAAGCGGGCAGCAAAATAGCCAGTATCCAAGCGGCTGTGCTTTCACCCAGGTTCATCGAAGTGATGGCATAGGTATAAGCACCCAATCCGAAATAAGCAGCGTGACCAAAACTGAGAATGCCTGCATAGCCCCACATCAAACCCAAAGACAAAGCAAACAATGCCCATATGCCCAAGAGTGTGGGTGTGTTGGTGTCAAACACCGCAGGCAGCAACAGCAGCAGGATCGTGATGCCGATGATCCAGCCCCAATGGGTGCGACCTGCGCTGGAGAATTTGGCGGCGTCTCCAATCATGGCGCGTTACGGAAAAAGCGACCGGTGATACCTTGCGGCATGAGGCGCAGCAACACCACGGCAAATGCCAGCATGGCTATCTCTCCAATGACGGGGGTGGAACCGAATGACACCACTTGATTGATGGTGCCGAAAATCACTGAGCTAGAAAGTGTGCCGGTGATGACGGCAGCACCGCCGGTAATGACCGTGATAAAAGCTTTGGCAATGTATGCGCCACCGGACGAAGGCAACAAACCTGTCAACGGCGCCAACACACCACCGGCCAGACCGGACAAAGCCGCACCGACGGTGAAGGTCCACATGTATACGCGCTTGGGGTCATAACCCAAAGCCGAGGCCACATCTGCACTTTGCATGGCGCCGCGCGCCACCAAACCCAGGCGGGTGAAACGCATCACCAGCCACATACACAAAATCAACAAGGTAGCGATACCGATGATGAACAGGTTGTAGCCGCCCATTTGGAATTCACCCAGTTCGTAACCTGGAATAGGAGCCGGCACACTCACCGCCGTATTGCCGAAAATAAAGGTCACGATGCCGACCATCAGCAAAGACAAACCCCAGGTGGCCAGCATGGTGTCGATCATGCGGCCGTACAACTGACGCACCACCAATCGCTCAACCAGCAAACCCAAAATACCGACGACCAGGGGTGAAATGACCAACATGGCGAAATAAATATTGATATCCGCTTTGGCGCAAGCAATGGTGGTGTAGCCGCCAATCATGACGAACTCACCGTGCGCCAGATTAATCACGCGCATCATGCCGAACACCACGGCCAAGCCGGCACTGGTCAGCACCAAAAAGGCAATCATGTAAATGATTTCTAGAAGAACAACCGCTGCGTAATCCATGCTTACTCTCTGAAACTTGAGCATCCCGGCTCACATGAACCGGGATGCGATCCGACAAGGTTTAAATCTTCACTTCGTACTGTTTGTTGTCTTTCGGATTTTTCTGCAAGTCACAGAATTGCAGCGTGTCTGATGGAGGACGCGCTTTGAACTGCTGCTTGATGGTGAGCTTTTGGTTTTTCACTTCCATCACGTTGATGTCCAAAATGGCGTGATGGGTCTTCGGGTCGAGGGTGACCGTGCCGCCAGGACCTTGGATGCTGACGCCAGATTCGATGGCTGCCAACATTTTTTCGCGGTCCAGTGAACCGGCCTTCTTGACGCAAGCCGCCCACAACATGATGCCCTGGTACTGAGACACTGCAATTTCGTGAACCAACTTGGTGTCGCCAAAACGCTTGGCCCACTTGGCAAGGAAGTCTTTGTTGGATGGGTTGGCATTTTCTTGGCTGTAGTTACCAGCGATCAAGATACCGTCGCCTTCTGCAGCAGACAAAGCCAGATGCTCGTTGCCCACACCGAAAGTGGTGGAGCACAACGGGATCTTTTTATTCATGCCGGATGCCGCCCACTGGCGGAAGAAAGACATGTGAGCGCCACCGACCAAAGCGGCCACGACAAACTTGGGTTTTTCTTGTTGGATCTTGGCGATGGTTGAACCGAAGTCAGACACATCGAGCGGGAAGAAGTTGGTCTGCAGCACTTTGCCGCCACCTTTGGAGATGTAGTGTGTCAACCACTTGGCTGTGATCTGACCGTAGTTGTAATCAGCGGCCAGCACATAGGCGGTGTTGCCCCACTGCTTCAGTGCCACTTCCACAATCGGCTCGACCGCTTGTGCAGGTGTGGTGCCGGTGCAAACGATGTTGCGGTCACACACGCCGCCTTCGTACAACACGTTGTAGAAGTAGAGTGAATTGGCGCGGTGGAAAGTCTGACGAATGGCTTCGCGTGAAGCTGAGGTGATGCCGCCGTGGGTGACATCGACTTTGTCGTCACGGGTCAGTTGTTGTGCGTACTTGGTATAGAGAGCAATGTCTGACTGAGAGTCATATTGCACGACCTGAATTTTGCGACCCAGCAAACCACCTGCTGCATTGATTTCTTCAGCAGCCAATGTGGTGGCCATCACCATGGGCTTGCCATAGGCGTCCAGGTTGCCGGAGTTGTCAAGAATGGAGCCGAGTTTGATGGGCGCGCCCTGTGCCAAAACCATCTCAAAGGGAATCGTGGCGCCCAGTGCGGTCAGACCGGCTGAACCAGTTCCTGCCAAAAATTGGCGACGTGAAAAGCTCATGGTGTTACTCCTAAAAATTGAGCAATGTGCTCGTGGGTTGGGGAAACGAAAAGAGGAAATATGACGAGTTAAATTACTTGTCAGCGCCTGCAGCGGGTTTGCCGCTGGCTGCATCTATGGAGCCGGACAGGTCAACGCCTATCTGGTCACCTATGCTTTTGAGTGCAGGCAATTGCAAAGCCATACCCAAAATGCTGTCCATGACTTGCGTGACCG
>CANHLD010000012.1 GCA_947461325.1 Comamonadaceae bacterium | reverse complement strand
GTTGCACTTAACAAGGATTTACAAATATTGCCCATCACCGATGTGGTGGCTTTGCGTGAATGGGCGCAAGCCAATGACATCGGTTTGACGGTGGTCGGACCTGAAGCGCCTTTGGCAGCAGGCGTGGTTGATGAATTCCGCGCTCACGGTCTGCGAATTTTCGGGCCCACCAAAACTGCTGCACAGCTTGAAAGCTCCAAGGCTTTTTCTAAAGCCTTCATGCTGCGGCATCACATTCCAACAGCTGCCTACCAGGTGTTTGAAGACGCGAAGGCCGCTCATGACTATGTGGAAAAGCAAGGCGCGCCTATCGTGGTCAAGGCCGATGGTTTGGCGGCGGGTAAGGGTGTTGTTGTTGCGACTAATTTGCGAGAAGCTCACGAGGCGATTGACCATATGCTGGCGCCTGACCATACCGGCATTCAACACGCTGGGGGCAAAGCGCGCGTGGTGATTGAAGAGTTTTTAGACGGTGAAGAAGCCAGCTTCATGGTGGTCGCACATGGACAAGTCGCAGTGCCCTTGGCCACCTCGCAAGATCACAAGCGGTTGAATGACGGCGACAACGGTCCCAACACAGGCGGCATGGGGGCATATTCGCCAGCGCCTGTGGTGACACCTGAAATTCACGCACGTGTGATGCGTGAAGTGATTCAACCGACGCTCAAAGGCATGGAGTCGGACGGCATTCCCTACACAGGCTTTTTGTATGCTGGTTTGATGATTAGCGAATCAGGCCAACTCAAAGTACTGGAGTTCAATTGCCGCATGGGCGACCCCGAAACTCAGCCCATATTGATCAGACTCAAAAGCGATTTGCTGGCCTTGCTGCTGGCAGCCACTGAACCGGAACCTGCGCAACTCGCCCAGATGGAGTTGGCTTGGGATCGCCGCGTAGCCTTGGGCGTGGTCATGGCTGCCTATGGTTATCCGGGCACCGTGCGCCGTGGAGACATCATTCGTGGACTGAAATCTGACAAACCGGACGCTATGGTTTTTCACGCGGCAACCTCAATGCAAGGCGCAGACATCGTGACAGCCGGCGGTCGAGTGCTTTGCGTCACGGCGCTGGGGGACACGGTCAGGCAAGCGCAAGCGCATGCCTATGAGCTGGTTGACACCCTCCATTTCGACGGCGCTCAAGTCAGACGCGACATCGGTCACAGGGGCGTCAAGCGTTGAGCATTGTCTTTTTGATTCAAGGACTTATGGAATGAATCCTGCATTTGCGCCCGTGCGCACTTATTTGATTGACCTGCAGCAGCGCATCACCCAGGCGTTGACTGAAATTGACGGCCATAGCTTTTTGTCTGATAGCTGGGAAAAACCCAAGGGTGAAACCCTGCAAGGCAATGGCATCACCATGATCATGGAGCATGGCCATGTGTTTGAACGCGCAGGCGTGGGGTTTTCACATGTCACAGGCCCCAAGCTGCCACCTTCTGCCACCCAACACCGCCCCGAATTGAACGGTTCACCCTTTGAAGCCATGGGTGTGTCTTTGGTGTTTCACCCGCGCAATCCTTATGTGCCAACAGTTCATATGAACGTGCGCGCTTTGATGGCCAAATCGCAAACGGGTGAATCCGTCGCATGGTTTGGCGGTGGTATGGACTTGACGCCTTACTACGGTTTTGAGGAAGATGCGGTGCATTTCCACCGCACTTGCAAACAAGCTTTGGACGGTTTTGGTGACCATTTGTACCCTCGCTTTAAAACCTGGTGCGACGAGTATTTCTTTTTGAAGCACCGCAACGAGCCACGCGGCATAGGCGGTATTTTTTATGACGATTTTTCCGAGTTAGGTTTTGATCGCAGTTTTGAAATGATGCAAAGTGTGGGCGATCATTTGGTCAAAGCGTATTTGCCAATTGTTGAAAAGCGCATGAATACGCCGTATGGCGAGCGTGAACGGGACCATCAACTGTACCGGCGCGGTCGTTATGTGGAGTTCAATCTGGTTTTTGATCGAGGAACACATTTCGGCTTGCAGTCTGGCGGCCGCACTGAATCCATTTTGCTGTCTATGCCGCCCTTGGTGACTTGGTCATACCAGAACCAGCCTGAGGCCGGGTCCGCCGAGCACCGCTTGTACACCGATTTTCTCAAACCCAAAGCCTGGATTTGAGCCACTCAACCACACCTCAGATTGGCTTGTATGGTGGTGCATTTGACCCGCCTCATGCCGGGCATCATGCACTGGCGGCTTGTGCAGTCGCCCAATTGCAACTTGATACCTTGTATGTCCTGCCTACCGGGGATGCATGGCACAAAACACAAGCCTTGAGTCCTGCAAACCACAGACTGGCCATGGCAAGTTTGAATTTTGAAGACTTACCTGCGGTGATTGTTGACGATATGGAAATCAAGCGAGAGGGGCCGAGCTATACGATCGACAGCTTGCGCGCCATTGCGACGCGCCACGCAGGTGCAACTTTTTTTGTTCTGTTGGGCGCTGACCAAGCGGCGCGATTTGAAACCTGGAAAGACTGGCAATGGATTGCGCAAATGGCTTGTTTGGCGGTTGCGCCGAGAGTCTTGGGTTCGCAGGAAGAGGCGAGCCCACATGAGTGGCACAATCACTCCAACATCAGGTACACGCTTTTGGACATGCCTTTGGAAAACGTCAGCGCAACCGATATACGTTCAGGCTTGGCGCAAGGCCTGCCGCCCGGTCAAACTTTGAAGCCATCAGTGTTTCAATATATTCAACATCATCACCTTTATATGGACCGCCATGACAGAAGTCTCTGAAAAAAAAGACGTGCAAAAATTGCAACGTATCGTTGTAGACAGCCTTGAGGATGTGAAAGCACAAGACATTGCTGTTTTCAACACCGAACATCTGTCTGCGTTGTTCGAGCGCGTCATCATTGCAAGTGGCACATCCAATCGCCAAACAAAGGCATTGGCTGCGAATGTGCGTGATGGTGTGCGTGATGGCGGTTTTGGCAAGCCCCGTATCGAAGGTGAAGAAAACGGTGAGTGGATCATTGTCGACTGTGGCTCTGTGGTGGTTCATATCATGCAACCCACTATTCGCCAGTACTACCATTTGGAAGAAATCTGGGGCGACAAACCGGTACGAATCAAGTTGGGAGCGCCTGCACCTAAACAACCCGTCAAAGTCGTTGAAGTGCAAGAACCAGTGGCAAAAAAATCAGCCAAAGCCAAGACTGCTGCCAAAACTAAAGCCAAATCGTCAACTGATAAATCTAAACCCTCTAAATCCAGTGGCTCAGCCAGATCGGCTGCCGCCAAAAAACCTGCTTCTTCTGCAAAAGCACCCGCGAAAAAAGCAAGCAGCAAAGCACCAGTCAAAAAAGTCATTCAACCCAAAGCTGCCGCCAAAAAATCAACAAGCGCTAAAAGCGCTGTCCGCAAGCCTCGTGCATGAAACTGTGGGTGGTTGCTGTCGGGCAGAAAGTGCCCACTTGGGCGCAACTCGCATGGGATGACTATGCGAAACGGTTCACCCCTGATATCAAACTCACATTAAAAACTGTCAAAACTGAACCAAGGGCCTCCAAAACCTTGCCCCAAATCTGGACGGCTGAACGAAGTCGCATAGATGCGGCTATTCCCAAAGATTGCCACCGCATTTGGTTAGATGAAAAAGGCGAGCAACTCAGCACTGCTGGTTTGGCTGTCAAATGGCGTGGCTGGCAAGACCAAGCCATGGATGTGGCACTGATCATCGGTGGGCCTGATGGTTTTGATCCTGCGATCAGGCAAGGCGGTCATGAGTTACTGGGCTTGTCAAACCTCACATTGCCGCATGCCATGGTTCGGGTCGTGTTGGTTGAACAACTCTACAGAGCATGGTCTTTGCTATCCAACCACCCCTACCACCGAGAGTGAGCATGTTGACGACGATTTACCTTGCCTCACAAAGTCCTCGCAGGCAGCAGTTGTTGACGCAAATCGGCGTTCCGTTTGAATTGTTGTTGCCAGAGGATGTCCAAGCAGCTGAAGACTTAGAGCAAGCATGGCCAGGCGAAAAACCGTTGTCCTACGTGAAAAGAGTCACGTTGCTCAAACTCAAAGCTGCCCGTGAACAAATGCGTAGGCAAGGTTTAGTACCGCGTCCGATTCTCTGTGCAGACACAACAGTTGCATTGGCTGACAGTATTTTTGGTAAACCGCTGGATCACGCAGATGCCGTGCGAATGTTGACTGAGCTATCAGGCCAGACACACCAAGTTTTCACAGCTGTGGCAGTGAACTCAGGTCGACAAATCAAGTGCAAAGTTCAAAAATCATCGGTGACATTTGCGCGTCTGAGCAGCCATGAAATCCAAGCCTATGTGCAAACCGCAGAACCCATGGGCAAAGCCGGTGCGTATGCCATTCAGGGATTCGCTGCCAGCTTCATCCAAAAAATGGTGGGAAGCCACTCGGGCATCATGGGCTTGCCACTCTACGAAACTCAGCAATTGTTAAGTCAGCTCGCCAAGGACACATGATGCAACACGATATTTTGATCAACTGGTCACCGCAGGAAACCCGCGTCGCTTTGGTTGAAAACGGCGCTCTGCAAGAAATTCATATTGAGCGGTCTCTAGAACGCGGTCTGGTGGGCAATATTTACTCTGGTCGGGTCGCTCGTGTTTTGCCGGGTATGCAATCAGCGTTCATAGACATCGGCATGGATCGTTCGGCATTTTTGCATGTGGCTGACGTGTTCAATGGCAATCAGCCCAGATACGCAGACGGTGACCATCAGACGGCACTGATCCCTATCGAAAAACAGGTATTCGAAGGTCAAAGCTTGATGGTTCAAGTGATCAAAGATCCTATCGGTAGCAAGGGTGCGCGTTTATCCACCCAAATCAGTATTGCAGGAAGACTGCTGGTTTTTTTGCCGCAAGACAACCATATCGGTGTGTCGCAAAAAATCCCTTTAGAGCAACGAGAAAATTTGCGGCTTCGATTGATACAACTGGCGCATCAAAACGAGGAGAAGGGTGGTTTTATTCTCAGGACCAACGGGGAAGATGCTACAGACGAAGAATTGCAAGAAGATATCTCGTACTTGCGTAAAACTTGGGCCAAGGTAAAAACAAACTCGGTTCAGCAAGCACCTAAAACCTCGTTGCACCAAGACTTGAATTTATTGCAAAGAGTATTGCGGGATATGGTGGATGAAAACACCCAAACTATCCGCATTGACTCGCATGAACAATTTGGCATATTGCATGCCTTTGGCAGCGAGTTCATGCCCTCAGCTTTGTCCAAGCTTGCGCATTACAAAGGCGAACGCCCCATCTTTGATTTGTTCAATATTGATGATGAAATTCAACAAGCCCTGGGTCGCAAAGTCGTGCTCAAGTCAGGCGGTTACCTCATCATCGATCAAACCGAAGCCTTGACCACTATTGATGTCAATACCGGCGGGTTTGTGGGCGCCAAAAATTTCGACGACACGATTTTCAAAACCAATCTTGAGGCGGCAGGAGCCATAGCTCGGCAATTGCGCTTGCGAAATTTGGGTGGGGTCATCGTGACTGACTTTATTGATATGCAAAAAACAGAGCACCGTGAGGCTGTGCTAGCTGAGTTTTTAAAGCAGTTGTCCCGCGACAAAGTGAAAACCGGTTTGAGTGGATTTTCGGCTTTGGGTTTGGTGGAAATGACGCGCAAACGCACACGGGAATCGTTGGCGCAAATGCTATGCGAGCCTTGCAGTCATTGCCAAGGCCGGGGCATTGTCAATACCTCCAGAACGGTGGCCTACAACATCTTGCGGGAAATTCTGCGAGAAGCCAGGCAGTTCAGCCCGAAAGAATTCCGCGTGTTGGCATCGCCCAAAGTAATTGATTTATTGCAAGAAGAGGAAAGCCAGCACTTGGTTGGATTGAGTGAGTTCATTGGCAAACCCATTTCCTTACAGGCTGAATTCGGCATCGGTTTGGAACAATACAACATCGTATTGCTTTAAGACCCATTCAATTCGCAGGTATGTATCCGGAATGACCCATTTTGTACATGGATGCATAAACGCCATGTGCACTCATCAGGCTTGTGTGCGTTCCGGACTCAATGATGCGCCCAGCATCCATCACCACAATGCGGTCTGCTTTTTCAATGGTTGACAAACGGTGCGCAATCACCAGTGTTGTTCTGCCTTGCTGCAACTTTTGAAGCGCATCTTGCACCATGCGTTCAGATTCATTGTCCAATGCAGATGTGGCCTCATCCAAAATCAAAATGGGCGAATTTTTGTACAGGGCTCTGGCAATTGCCAGGCGTTGGCGCTGTCCACCTGACATGGTGGACGCGTTATGTCCGACCAATGTGTCAATATGGTTAGGTAATGTTTGTAAAAAATCACCCAGATTGGCAGCAAGCAGACATTCCACGACGCGCGTTCTGTCGGGCTCTTGACCTAATGCCACATTAGCCGCCAATGTGTCATTCATCACAACCACGGTTTGGCTCACCATGGCAAATTGCTTTCGCAAATCATGTAAATTCCACTGGCGAATGGAAACTCCGTCAAGCTTCAAGTCCCCACTGGTCCAATCTACGAAGCGAGGCAGTAAATTCGCCAAACTGGTTTTGCCCGAGCCTGAGCTTCCCACCAAGGCCACGGTTTCGCCTGGTTTGATTTCAAGCTCGATACCAGTGAGCGCGAAGGGAAGATCAGGCTGGTATTGAACGGCGATATCTTGAAACTTCAAATGGCCTTGGGCGCGTTCACTGCGGTGATGCCCACTGGTTTCAACGGGCGTTGCATGTACGAGTTCTAAGGCGCGTTCAATCGCCGCCATTCCTCGGGTGATCGGTCCAGCAACCTCAGATAAGTGCTTGATAGGGTTGACCAACATCAACATACCGGTGACAAACGCAGCAAATCCACCCACACTCATGTGGCTGTCTTGGCTTTGCACCAGGGCAACGCTGATAACGGCAGACAAAGCGACGGCTGAAAAAAGCTGGGTCAAAGGCGTGATGCCAGAGCTTGCGACCGAGGTCTTTAGCGCCAAACGAGACAAAGCAAGCCCGAGTTTTTCAAAGCGCTGCGTCTGCCGATGTTGCGCTTCATAGAGGCGGATTTCCCGGTGAGCCAAAGCCGTCTCTTCAACCGCATAGGACAAATTGTCTGTGGCTTGTTGGGATGACCGAACCAGCAAATACAAACGCCTGCTCAAAACTTTCATCAGCCAAGCAACCGAAGGGATCAGCAAGGCCACGATCAAGCTCAATTTCCAATTCAAATAAAGCAAATAGCCAATCAATGCAATCAGTGTCAAGCTGTCTCGAAAGGTACCGATCAATGAATTCACCAGGGTTTGGGCGCCGACCTGAACTTCAAACACCAAGGTATTGCCTAATGCACTTGCGTTTTGTTGCTTGAACAATCCCATGCTAGCGTCTTGCAAACGGTTGAACATCTGCATACGCAATCTCAACAAACCGGTTTGGGTCACTTTGGCAACCGCAACTTGACCGACAAACATGCCCATGCCGCGAATACCAAAAAGCCCTATCAAAGCAAACGGAACCAGCCAAACTGAAAAACTGTTTTGCTGAAACCCTTGGTCAAGCAAAGGTTGCAACAGGGCCGGCACCATGGGTTCGCAAAGCGCCACCAAAACCATGCACACAACTGCAGTGACCCATGCGTGCGTTGGGTACTTGAATAAACCGGCACACCTGATCAATCGTTGTATGAAATTTTTATCTTTGCTCATGGGTTGAATCACTTAATGCTGTAAGGGATTATCGCCTCTGAGCAGACAAACTCTGGTTAGAATGAAGCAATATCACTCTTGCTGAAAAATATGACCCGACTTGTCATTGCGATTACTGCCCTGATAGGAATTCTGTTTGGTTATATGGGTTCTGCTCAAGCAGAATTCAAAGTGGAAGTTTCTGGTGTTGGCATTACCCAGATTCCTATAGGTATTTCTGAATTCCGCTCCACTGAATCGGTTCCTCAAAAAATCGCGCAAATCATAAGTGCTGATCTTGACCGCAGCGGGCAATTCAAAACCGCCAATCCGGGTGTTGTATGGGATGAGAACACACGCCCTGATTTTATTTTGTTGAAACAAAAAAGTCTGGATGCGATGCTCACTGGCAGCATCATGAAACTGGCCGATGGTCGCTTTGAAGTTCGTTACAGATTATGGGATACCGTCAAAAGCGAAGACATGGGAGGTCAAAAATTCATAGCTTTGCCTGCTGATTTAAGACTGGTTGCTCACCGTATCGCGGATCAGGTCTACGAGAAATTAACCGGTGACAAAGGGATTTTCTCTACCCGCATCACTTACATCACAAAGGCAGCCAATCGACACATGTTGTGGGTATCTGATTCAGATGGTGAAAACGCTCAGGCTGCCCTCACCAGTCCCGAGCCTATCATTTCACCAAGCTGGTCTCCTAAAGGCAACGAGTTGGCTTATGTGTCTTTCGAAACCAGAAAACCCGTGGTGTACGTGCATGACATCAGTTCAGGTAAACGCAGAATCCTCGCTAACTTCAAAGGCTCTAACAGCGCGCCGGCATGGTCACCAGACGGAAAAAATTTGGCCGTCACGCTCAGCAGAGACGGCGGCTCTCAAATTTTTCTGATTGACGCTGCCGGTGGCGAGCCTAAGCGCATCACTCAATCATCTGGCATCGACACAGAACCCGTTTTCACTCCCGATGGCAGTGCGATTTATTTTGTCAGTGACCGTGGCGGTTCACCACAAATCTACCGCATACCTTCGTCCGGCGGTCCTGTGCAGAGGGTTACATTCACAGGCTCATACAACATTTCACCTGCACTGAGCGCAGATGGAAAATGGCTGGCCTACATATCTCGAACTGGTGCTTCCTATAAGCTTCAGCTAATGGAGTTATCTACTGATAAAGTATCTACACTGACTGAGACAACGCATGATGAAAAACCTAGTTTCGCCCCGAATAGCAAACTTATTCTTTATGCTACCCAGATACAAGGAAAAGAAGCGCTGATGACGACCACTTTGGATGGCAAAATAAGCGCAAAGCTTGCTGGGCAGACAACAAATATCCGGGAACCCCATTGGGGGCCTTTTTTGAAACCTTGAATGTTGGAGTAAATTTCGTGATGAAATCTTTTTTATCTTTGGTGCTGGTCATTTTCATTACTGCCTGTGCTTCTGGCGTCAAACTCAATGACGTGCCTGTCGAGGATAAATCCGGAGCCAAGCCCTCTAGCGATTTAACAAGCATCAACCCTGCTGCGACCCAGTCAGAAACTCAACCTCAAAGCAAGGTAGAGCCCGTCACCCCTTCAACCAATGAAAATTATGCGTCTGGACCTGCCAACACAGGCAAGATTGTTTACTTTGACTACGACAGCTTTTCCGTCAAGCCAGAGTTCCAATCCGTTATCGAATCACATGCGCAGTTTTTGAAAGCCAACCCGCGTGCCCGCTTGTCTTTGGAAGGACACACCGACGAGCGCGGTGGACGTGAATACAACTTGGCCTTGGGTCAAAAGCGCGCAGATGCAGTTCGTCAAAGTTTGAGCTTGCTCGGCGTTGGCAGTGGACAAATTGAAACAGTGAGTTTCGGCGAAGAAAAATCGGCAGTTCAAGGCAACAGCGAAGCTGCTTTTTCTAAAAATCGCCGCGCTGAATTTTTCTACAAATGAAACCAGGCCTGAAGACAGCTTGCTTGTGCTGGATATTCTTAGCGAGTTCATCTCAGGCCGGTGTTTTTGAAGATGACGAAGCCAGACGCGCTATTCTTGATTTAAGACAGCGGGTTGAAAATCTTCGTCAATCTCAAGCGGCCAGTGATGCCGCCCTGCAAAAATCTCTAGACGGCATCAATAAATCTCAACAGATTGTTCGTGATTCCGTCTCTCAAGAAATACAGCAAGAGTCATCCCGCTTACAAAACGCGTTGCTGCAATTACAGTCGCAAATAGACAACCTAAAGCAAAGTCTGGCTGAAATTCGCGGTGAAAAAGACCAATTGCTGCGTGAGATCACATTGCTCAAACGTGGTCAAAACGACAGCAGTTCTGGTTTGGATGAAAGATTGGTCAAAATCGAACAACGCATCGCCAAATTAGAGCCAGTTTTCTTTCAGCTTGATGGTCTTGAGTTTCAAGCCGATATCACTGAGAAAAAAGATTTTGAACTGGCTTTGGCGTCGTTTAAAAAAGGTGACTTCGCTGGTTCCATCATTTCGTTTTCTGCCTTTCTCAGAAAGTACCCTGACTCAGGCTTCAAACAAAGTGCCATGTTTTGGCTTGCCAGCGCAAAATATGTCAAACGCGAATATGCTGACGCGGCCAATCAATTGAAGTCCTTCACGGGCATGAACGAAAGCCATTCCAAATTTCCCGAGGCTTTGTTGACGCTGGCCAATGCGCAATTGGAACTCAAGCAATCCCAAGATGCCAAAAAAACATTGGATGAGTTGATTTCAAAATTCCCCTCATCTGAGGCCGCAGCCGCCGGCAAAGAACGGCTCTCTAAATTGAAATAGCCTTGTGGCTGATCCGTTTTCCTATTCACCTGCTGACACAGACAGACGCTTCAGCGGTATGTCACGTCTCTTCGGTGCTGACACGGCATTGCGTATTCAAAATGCCAGCATTGCGGTCATCGGTATCGGCGGAGTGGGTTCTTGGTCTGCAGAAGCTCTGGCCAGAAGCGGAGTTGGCCGCTTGACTTTGATTGACATGGACCATGTGTCCGAATCGAATATCAATCGCCAACTGCATGCACTGACGAGCACACTGGGTCAATCCAAAGTGTTGGCTATGCAAGAACGCATTCAACTCATCAATCCAGCATGCAACTTACGCACCATAGATGACTTTGTCACACCTGAAAATATTGAGACACTGCTGCCCAATGACTTGGATTTTTTGATTGATGCCACTGACCAGGTCAGTGCCAAAGTAGCACTTGCGGCATGGTGTTTAAACCACTGCAAACCCTTGGTCATGGTGGGTGCAGCTGGTGGAAAAAAAATGGCGCATCTGGTTGATATGGCTGACTTGGCTTCAGTTACACATGACCCACTGTTGGCACAAGTCAGGCAGCGACTGCGAAAAATGGGTTTTGTGTTTTCTGCCAAAGAACCAAGCGGTATTCATGCGGTTTACAGCAAAGAAGACATCACACGACCTGAATCCACCCTTGGTCAAGTCACGGACAGCAATCTGAATTGCCATGGCTACGGTTCCTTGGTCACGGTCACTGCCACTTTTGGGCACTGTGCAGCAGGTTGGGCATTGAACCATTTTTCTCACTGATCCAAATTTAACAGCCTCTTTAAATGAGCAAAAAAACAGTTATACTGTGAGGCTTCGCGATGCAGCAAAACCGCAAATCGAAATGATGGGACGTTAGCTCAGTTGGTAGAGCAGCGGACTTTTAATCCGTTGGTCACAAGTTCGAATCTTGTACGTCCTACCACCCTCATTCAAAAAAACCAGTTCTATCGAACTGGTTTTTTTTTAACTTTCTGTTGTTGAGTTTTCTAACAAATCAGTCAACTCTAACCATCTGGCTTCAAGCGCAGGTAGTTTTTCATCTATTTGTTTTAATTGTTTGCCTTTGTCAGCTAATTCGCTCACCGCTTGCGTCTCTGACATCAACATATGCAACTCATTGCGCTGGACTTCCAAGTGCTGCATTTGCTCTTCCAATTGCATTAATTCTTTTTGAAATTTTTTGACAGAAGTGCCTGCGGATGAACTTTTTGCCGGCTTGATAGGCGTTTTAACCACCGCCACAGGCGCGGCAGTCGCCACAACTTTCATTCGCTTGGCCTCGTCTAATAAAAACTTTTGGTAGTCATCCAAATCGCCTTCAAAAGGATCTATGCCGCCGCGCGTGACCAGCCAGAATTCATCACAAACGGCGCGCAACAAAGCGCGGTCGTGACTGACCAGCATCACTGTGCCTTCAAATTCATTCAAAGCCACCGACAAGGCCTCGCGCGTAGCCAAATCCAAGTGGTTGGTAGGTTCATCCAGAAGCAAGAGGTTAGGGCGCTGCCAGACCAACATGCACAGCACCAGGCGCGCTTTCTCACCGCCGCTCATGCTGCCTACGCTTTGCTTGACCATGTCTCCACTGAAATTGAACTGACCCAAAAAACTGCGCAAGTCCTGTTCGCGAGTGGCCTGACCCGACAACAAACTTTGTTGCGTCAGGCGCTTGGCCAATGCAATCATGTGGTCAAGCGGGTTGTCTGCAGGTTGCAGCACGTCCAATTCCTGCTGCGCAAAATAGCCGATGTTCAAACCCTTGCCTTCGGTGATCTCACCTGCTACCGCTTGCAAGCTGCGTGCGATGGTTTTCACCACCGTCGATTTGCCTTGGCCGTTGGCGCCCAATATGCCAATGCGTTGACCGGCCAGCACCGAGCGGCTGATGTTTTTCACGATGACCGCTGGTGGCCCCTCATCCGAGGGGTAGCCGAAACTCACGCCTTGCATGGACAACATCGGGTTGGGCAAATGCGCAGGCGGTTTGAACTCAAACTGGAAATCCGCCTCACTCAGCAAGGGGGCGATTTTCTCCATACGCTCCAAAGCCTTGACCCGGCTTTGTGCCTGCTTGGCTTTGCTCGCTTTGGCCTTGAAACGCGCAATGAACTTTTGCAAATGGGCGATCTTGTCTTGTTGCTTGGAGAATGCGTTTTGTTGCAAATTCATTTGCTCGGCGCGCATGTCTTCAAACTTGCTGTAGTTGCCGCCGTAACGCATCAATTTGGCAGCATCAATATGCAAAGTGACGTTGGTGACCGCGTCCAAAAACTCTCTGTCATGGCTGATGACCAGCAACGTACCTTCATAGCGCTTGAGCCAACTCTCTAACCATACCAACGCATCCAAGTCCAAGTGGTTGGTCGGTTCATCAAGCAGCAGCAAATCAGACGGGCTCATCAATGCACGCGCCAATTGCAAGCGCATGCGCCATCCACCGGAAAAACTGTTGACCGGGTTATCAAGCTCGGTGGTTTTGAATCCCAAACCCAAAATGAGGGATTGAGCGCGAGAGGGCGCATCATGCTCACCGGCATCCGACAACGCCATATAAGCATTCGCCATGCGCTCACCGTCATCTGTAGCTTCTGCGGTTGTCACTTCTTCGCGAGCAGCCAACAAGGCCGTGTCACCATCGATCACAAACTCGGTAGCGCTTTGCGAAGTTTCAGGCATATCCTGAGCCACTTGCCCCATGCGCCATTGGGTGGGAATGAAGAACTCTCCTGAGTCTTCTTGCAAACTGCGGTTGAGCAGGGCAAACAAACTTGATTTACCCGCGCCGTTGCGACCAACCAGACCTACTTTTTCGCCCGGATTCAACGTGACAGAAGCCTGGTCGAGCAGCAATTTGGTGCCGCGGCGAAGAGAAATATTTTTCAGCGTAATCATGAAAGCAATGCCTGTTTGGTGATTAACAGCACTTGCTCGTCGCCGGCACTGGTAGAGAGATAAGTCACATCAAGTGAGGGGAAGGCTGTGTGAAAGTGATCGATTTCATGCCCGATTTCAAGCACCAACACGCCGTCGTTTGTCATGTACTGTGGCGCTGCTTTAAGCAAGCCCTGGATAAAGGCCATACCGTCATTACCGCCTGCTAAAGCCAATGCGGGCTCATGCAGAAATTCATTCGGCAAGTCGGACATGCTTTGTGCATTTACGTAGGGCGGGTTGCACACGATCAGGTCGTATACGCCCTTGGCCTGCATCAACCCATCAGATAAGCAGGCGGTGATACGGTCTTGCAAACCATGTCGTTCAATATTGATGTCAGCCACCGCCAAAGCATCGGCAGAAATATCCAATGCATCAACATGTAAGGTGGGATATGCGAGCGCGACCAACACAGCCAGACTGCCGCCACCTGTGCACATATCTAGGGCGCGTTGGCTATCCGGATGTAGCCAAGGGTCTATGCTGCCGTGCGCAATGACTTCAGCGATCAGGCTGCGCGGAATCAGACAGCGCTCATCGACATGAAATGACACGCCTTGCAACCAAGCCTCGCCAGTCAAATACGCCAAAGGCTGACGGGTGTCTGTGCGTTTGCGAAGTAATGCAAGTACTGTTTCGTATTCGGCCTCAGAGACTGGTGAATTCAATGTGGACGTGTCAGTGTCCAAGGGTAATTTCAACGCCCACAAGACCAACCATGCGGCCTCATCCTCAGCGTTCAAGGTGCCTTGTCCATAGGCCACACCGGCTTGTGTCAGCGCCTGGCTGCAATGGTGAATCAGCTCAACAGGTGTCATGCACCTGCCGTTGAAAGTGTGCGTTGCTGCAGTCTGGTTAAAACGCCGAGGTAAATATTTTTCAAACCATCAATATCGCTTAAACGAACGAATTCATCTATTTGATGGATGCTGTCGTTAGGCGGCCCGAACTCAATAACCTGCGGGCAAATTTGTGCAATAAAACGAGCGTCGCTGGTGCCGCCTGTGGTGGAGAGTTCAGTATGTATGCCGGTATTTTCCAAAATAGATTGCTGCACCACCTCCAGCAAATCACCGGGAGTGGTAATGAATGGCAAGCCGCCCAATGTCCATTTCAACGCGTAATCGAGTTGGTGTTTTTTCAATACGGCTTCCAACTTTTGCTGCAAATCTTCAGCGGTGGATTCGGTGCTGAATCGGAAATTGAAATCAACAACGACTTCGCCGGGTATGACGTTGTTGGCACCTGTACCGGCGTGAATGTTGCTGACCTGCCAACTTGTGGGTTGAAAAAAAGCATTGCCTTTGTCCCATTCGATAGCGGTTAACTCAGCCAAAGCGGGGGCCAGCATGTGTATGGGGTTGCGCGCAAGTTGCGGGTAAGCGATATGCCCTTGCAGTCCTTTCACAGTGAGTTTGCCGCTCAGCGTGCCTCGTCTGCCGTTTTTCACCATGTCGCCCATGCGATGCACAGAAGTGGGTTCACCGACGATGCACCAATGCAAAATATCACCGCGCGCTTTCAAGGCTTCCACCACTTTCACCGTACCGTCTACTGATGGACCTTCTTCGTCGCTGGTCAGCAAAAAAGCCAGGTTGAAACTTGCCGCACTTTCAACTTGCATGAACTCTTCGGTTGCCACCACCATGGCGGCCAGCGAGGTTTTCATGTCGCTGGCGCCTCGGCCGAACAACTTGCCGTCGCGGTGGGTCGGTGTGAACGGGTCGCTGCTCCATTTGTCCAGCGGGCCGGTCGGCACCACGTCTGTGTGTCCGGCAAACACCAAAGTCTTGGCATCAGGATTTGCACTGCGTTTGATCGCCCACAAATTACTCACTCGTGCAAGCTCTGGCCCGTGGTCCATGCGCTCGCATGCGAAACCGATGGCGGTCAAACGCTCACCAATCAGCGTCAAACATTGCGCGTCGTCAGGCGTGACCGAAGGGCGGGCAATCAGTTGCTCGGCCAAATCCAGTGTCAAGGACATGGTCAGTCGCGCAACAAATCGTTGAGGCTGGTTTTGGCGCGTGTTTGGGCATCGACTCGTTTGACGATCACGGCGCAATACAAACTGTATTTGCCGTCTGCGCTGGGCAGATTGCCAGACACCACCACAGAGCCCGCAGGTACACGCCCATAAGTGACTTCACCGGTGGCGCGGTCGTAAATTTTGGTGCTTTGACCGATATAAACGCCCATGGAGATGACCGAGTTTTCTTCGATGATCACGCCTTCGACCACCTCTGAGCGGGCACCGATGAAACAGTTATCTTCGATGATGGTGGGATTGGCTTGCACTGGCTCGAGCACACCACCTATACCGACACCGCCGGAGAGGTGGACGTTTTTACCAATCTGAGCGCAAGAGCCGACAGTGGCCCATGTGTCGACCATGGTGTTTTCATCCACATAAGCGCCGATATTCACATAGCTGGGCATCAAAATGGCGCCCTTGGCGATGTAGCTGCCGCGACGCGCCACAGCAGGCGGCACCACGCGCACACCGCTTGCTTTCATATGAGCTTCATCCATGTTGGAAAACTTGGTTTGCACTTTGTCGTAAAAGCCGAGGTCTCCCGCTTTGACCACGTGGTTGTCCTTCAAACGGAAAGACAAGAGCACGGCTTTTTTCAACCATTGGTGTGTGGTCCATTTGCCGACGGATTCGCGGGTTGCCACACGCAAACGACCTGCATTGAGTTCAGCAATCACATGCTCTACCGCATCCACGAGTTCTTTGGGTGCGGCAGAAGGACTGTATTGGGTGCGGTTTTCCCAGGCGGTATCGATAATGGATTGCAGTTGTTGAGTCATGGTGAGGAGGTTAAAAGTTGGAGTGAACAAATTGAACGATACGGCTTGCCGCTTCGAGGCATTCCTGAGGTTGTGCGACCAAAGCCATGCGAATACGACCTTGGCCTGGGTTGATGCCGTTGACCTCACGGGCCAAATAACGACCGGGCAACACGGTGACATTGTATTGAGCCAGCAAGTCCCTCGCAAAAGCCTCATCATCGCCACCGGGAACACCCGCCCAAAGGTAAAAACCGGCGTCCGGCAATTTGACGTCCAGCACTTTGGCCAACACAGGTGTGATTTGGTCGAATTTTTCTTTATAAAGCGCGCGGTTTGCGATCACGTGCGCTTCGTCATTCCAAGCCGCGATGCTGGCCTGTTGAACCATACCGCCCATGGCACTGCCGTGGTAAGTGCGGTAGAGCAAAAAGGGCGCGATCAACGCGGCGTCCCCAGCGACAAAACCGCTGCGCAGTCCGGGAACATTGCTGCGTTTGGACAGACTGGTGAAACACACCAAACGTTTGAAATCGGTGCGTCCACACAAAGCCGCCGCTTGCAAACCGCCCAGAGGTGGCGTGTCGCCAAAATAGATTTCGCTATAGCACTCGTCTGAGGCAATCACAAAACCATATTCATCACTCAATGCAAACAGTTTTTGCCATTCATCCAGCGGCATCACAGCACCTGTGGGGTTGCCGGGCGAGCACACAAACAGCAAGCGGGTTTTCTTCCAAATATCAACCGGCACACTGTCCCAATCCACAGCGAAATTTTTAGCAGCCACACTCGGCGCATAGTGCACACTTGCGTTTCCTAAAAATGCAGCGCCTTCATATATTTGATAAAACGGATTGGGCGACACCACCACACTGTCTTCGCCTGCGTCAAGCACTGTTTGAGCAAATGCGAACAAGGCTTCGCGCGAACCGTTTACAGGCAAAATTTGAGTTGCCGGATTGACCGCAACCGCATACCTGCGGTTCACCCAATCTGCACATGCTTGCCTGAAAGCAGGCAATCCTGCGGTTGCAGGATAGGCCGCTAATTCAGAGGTATGCGTTCTTAAGGCCTGAATAATCAATTCAGGTGTCGCATGTCTGGGTTCTCCTATGCCCAGACTGACTGGGGCGTAGTCAAGATTTGGCGCAATCTCTGAAAACAAATGACGTAATCGCTCGAATGGATAGGGCTGAAGTCTGGAAAGTAGTGGATTCATGGCTGATATTATCTGTCTCATGTACATTTTCCTCGATACAGCCAAGGCTGGCGACTTTGCGATGGATCACTCGCAACAGCTCAATCTGGCTGAAACTTTCGTCTCCAGCTTGCACAATGACCTCGCATCGTTGCTTACAGCCATGGGCAAAGCTGACACGGCGGACCTCAAGCGACTGCTTCACACCTTCAAGGGCTACATCACCTTTTTGTGCAATGACGAATTGGCTGATCAATTGATTCGACTTGAAGCCTCAGCCAGAGAATTAACTGCTGAACAACTGCATCCACATTTGAATGAACTGGTGCCATCTTTGACAGCTATGCATCAAGAAGTCTCCCATTGGCGTGACCATTTATTACAACAGCAGACCTAGTCTGGCTGTTTTGCTTCTCTCACATTCCATCCGTATCAAAGGTTTACAGTGCGTCTTAATTCCATCAAGTTGTCGGGTTTCAAATCCTTTGCTGACGCCACCAACTTTTTGTTGCCGGGTCAACTCGTCGGTGTCGTCGGCCCCAATGGATGCGGCAAATCGAACATCATTGATGCGGTGCGCTGGGTTCTTGGCGAAAGCCGTGCGAGTGAATTGCGCGGCGAATCCATGCAAGACGTCATCTTCAATGGCACCAACACCCGCAAACCTGCCAGCCGCGCCAGTGTGGAGTTGGTGTTTGACAACCAGTCACACCGCGCTGGCGGCCAGTGGAACCAGTTTGAAGAAATTGCTGTCAAGCGGGTGCTGACCCGTGACGGTAACAGCAGCTACTACATCAATAACCAACCGGTTCGCAGACGCGATATTCAGGACGTTTTTTTAGGCACCGGACTCGGCCCACGCGCCTACGCCATCATCGGTCAAGGCACCATCAGCCGCATCATCGAATCCAAACCCGAAGAACTGCGTTTGTTTTTAGAGGAAGCTGCAGGCGTTTCCAAATACAAAGAACGCCGCCGCGAAACAGAAAACCGCTTGAGCGATACGCGGGAAAACCTCACGCGAGTCGAAGACATCTTGCGTGAACTTACAGCCAATCTCGACAAATTGGAGCGCCAGGCAGAGGTGGCGCAAAAATTCAATGGCTTGCAGCAACTCGTCACCCAAAGACAACAACAGCAATGGTTTTTAAAGCGAGCCCAAGCGCAGTCAGAGCAACTTACCGTGCACCAACAAGCCGAGCAAGCAGCCAATGCGCTTGAGGGCAAGACCGCCGAATTGCGCCAGATTGAAGCGGGTGTGGAGCACATCCGACAAGCGCATTACGAATCCGGCGAGCAAGTCAACCAAGCCCAAGGGCAGTTGTACCAAGCGAGTGCTGAAGTCGGCCGTCTTGAAGCTGAAATCCGTTTTGTGATCGAAGGTCGTCAACGCGCGCAAGAGCGACTGGTACAAATTCAAGCCCAGACACAACATTGGAATGATCAGTCCGCGCAAGCTGTGTCTGAGGCAGAGGCGTTGGAAGAAAACCGCGCAGTCCTTGAATCACAAGTCGCCAGTTTGCAAGACGACATGGAGTCTTTGCAATTGCGTTTACCCGACATAGAGCAAGTCTGGAATGACGCCCGCAACGAAGTTCAAAACCAATCACAGCAAGTCAACCAGGTTCAGCAGCAAATGAAAGTGCTGGCCGCCGAGCAACGCGGCCTTCAAGAACAAATTCAACAAATTGAGTTGCGGATTGATCGTCTAAAAACAGACCACGGCGCATTGGCAGCACCGGATAACCAGCACCTTGAGAAATTGCAATCGCAACTCGCGCAAGCGGAAGAACTCACTGAACAAACCCAGGCTCAGCTTGACCAACTCGAAGCTTCCGCTGAGGAAGTTGAACAATCCCGCAAGCAAGCGCAGGACACATCCAACCAGGAATCTGCCAAATTGGTTGAATTGCAGGCGCAACAACAAGCCCTCAAGGCTTTGCAAGAAAAATTGCGCAGCGATGAGCGCTTAACGCCTTGGTTGAACAAACATGGCTTGCAGTCCTTGCAACCTTTGTGGAGCAAGATTCACATCACGCCCGGATGGGAACAGGCGTTAGAAGCCGCATTGCGTGAAAAACTGGCAGCGCTTGAAGTCTCCAAGATTGACACCGTCAAAGCGTTTGCGACTGACACGCCCGCTACCAAATTAAGTTTTTACACGCCCTCTGTGGCACCTACCGGCACATCAAGTTCCAAGTTGCCCGCACTGTTCGACCAACTCAAACTCAACGATGCCAGCCTGAGCCCTTTATTTGCAGACTGGTTAAGCGGTTGCTTCACTGCCAAAGACATGGAAGAAGCGCTCAGCAACAGGCAACAACTCCAGGCAGGACAACAAATATTCACACCGCAAGGTCATGCCGTTGGTTTGCACAGCGTGAGTTTTTACGCGCAAGACTCAGAGCAAGCCGGTTTGCTTGCACGAGCACAGGAAATTGAAAATCTGGACAAGTTGATCCGCGCCCAGTCATTGATGGCTGAGGAAGCGCGCATGCAACTCGCACGCGCTGAATCCGCTGCGGTTCAATTTGCACAACAGCGTTCACAGGTGCGTGTGCAAGCCACGCAAACCCAAGCGGCTGCCCACAGTTTGAAACTGGTTTTTTTACAAGCCCAACAGCAGGCTGAACAAGTCCGCACCCGCCAAGGTCAACTCGCCACAGAGTCCGCAGAGTTGCAAGAGCAACTGAAGAAATTGCAAGAGCGTGCCCACGAAGATGAAGCACGCTTTGAAAATCTGGATATGCAAATGGCGCAAACCCAGGAAAGACATGAGGGACTGCAAGAAAAAGCGCAACTCGCAGAGCAACAGTTGAACCAGGCGCGCGAGAACTTCCGACAAATTGAACGTCAATCACAAGAAGCGCAATTCAATTTGCGCACCATGGCAGCCAAGCTGGCCGAACTGCAACGTACCCGTGACACCGCAGCGCAACAAATTGAACAACTGGGTCAAGAAAGTGTTCGTCAGCAAGCTGAGTTGGTCAATTTGTCGGACACGGCGGCTCAGTCTGGTTTGCAGGACGCTTTGGCGCTGAAGTTGGAACGTGAAAACCTGTTGGCTTCCAAGCGCTCTGAATACGATGATTTGACCGCGCGACTGCGGGTCAGCAATGAAGACAGATTGAAGATCGAGCGTGAATTAGATCCGTTGCGTCAACGCATTGTCGACGCTCAATTGAAAGAACAAGCCGCACGTCTTGGTTTTGAACAATACGACAGGTTCTTAGAGGAAGCTCAGGCAGATTTGGCTGCTATCGAAGCTTCGATCGAAGAAGAAAAAGTCAAACTCACCGGCTTGCAAACTGAAATTGACGGTTTGCAGCGTGAGATTCAATCCTTGGGGGCGGTCAATTTGGCCGCTTTGGACGAACTCGGTGTGGCCAGCGAACGCAAACAATTCCTTGACGCACAGTCTGCCGATTTGAATGAAGCTATTACCACATTGGAAGATGCCATTCACAAGATCGACATCGAAACTCGCTCTTTGCTGTCAGACACTTTCGCTACCGTCAACCACCATTTCGGCCTCATGTTCCCTGAGTTGTTTGGCGGTGGTACGGCGAAGTTGGTCATGACAGGGGACGAGATTTTGG